>CANGMZ010000098.1 GCA_947454715.1 Chitinophagaceae bacterium | reverse complement strand
TACAAAAGTATTTTTTTTTCTTAATTACTTGTATATATTTGTCCTAAATTCACTTATTCTTAAAGTTCTTTGATTTTTCGGCTGTAATAATTATCCCTATATTTACTCTGCAATGCAGTATTTATAGGGCTTTCAATAGTTTAATTCTAAAAGTGTTAAATACTTACTTAACATAATGTAAATTATAAAACAAATAGTATCTTCCTTATCATCTGCACCCCAAATATAGAAATTTAGCATATCGTGTTCTTCATCAGTAAGAATTGTCTACATGCCATTTTAGAGAATTACAATAACAGATATTTACGGCCATATTAGCCAAGGAGTTCGTGAAGATTATTTAACCGACATTGATACATTTTACGAAAAAACTAAGCGCAAAGCAATAACAGCAATGAAAGCAAAATTTAAGAGTATTGATGTGGTCATGATTGTATCAAACTCTAATGAGGCTATTGCATACCAGGCTTTAAACAGATAATGGTATTAAAACAGTAAACCTAAATTAAGCACCCTTTTCAGAATAAACATATTTCAACATTTCCCCAATATGAATACGTTCATTACTCAATCTTGGTACTTTGTGCTGTCCACCTAACTTGCCCTTATCTTTCATCCACTTTTTAAAGCCATCTTTAGGCATCTGGTGAACAACAGGCATACGTAGTGCAATATCTTTATGACGCTTGGCCTCATAATCTGAATTAATGGCCTGTAACGATTTATCAAGTAGTGTAGTAAATAATTCAAGCGAAACAGGTAAGTGCTCAAACTCTATTATCCATTCATGAGCACCGTTACTTTCTCCGGTCATATATAGCGGAGCAGCAGAGTAATCAACAACAATAGCACCAGTCTCCGCACAAGCTATGGCAATGGCATTGTCGCTGTTATCAACGATCAACTCTTCACCAAATGCATTAATAAAGTGCTTTAAACGACCGGAAACCTTGATGCGAAATGGTGCTAGCGAAGTAAACTGTATTGTATCACCAACTAAATAACGCCATAAACCACCATTGGTGCTGATGATAATCGCATAGTTTTTGTATGTCTCTACCTCTTTAAGTGTAAGCGTAGTTGGATTGTCTTTACCATATTCCTCAAGTGGCATAAACTCATAGAATATACCATGATTCAGGAACAACAACATGCCATCCTCATCTTCCTTATCCTGTGCCGCAAAGAAACCTTCAGATGCATTATAAGTTTCCCTGTAATGCATATTTGTGCTCGGTATAAATTGCTCAAACTGCCTTCTGTATGGCGTAAAATTAACACCCCCATGTATATACAATTCCAGATTAGGCCATATATCGAGTAGGTTATTCGTACCGGTAATCTCAAATATTCGTTTAATCAATACCAGCGTCCAGGTAGGCACACCAGCTATATAGGTAACATTTTCTTTTATGGTACTATGTGCCATTCGTTCTATCTTCTCCTCCCACTCATTCATGAGTGCTATAGACATCTCCGGCAATTGAAACATCTTAGCAGCAAATGGCATGTTTTGCAACATCACGGCAGAAAGATCACCAAAAAATGAAGCTGCATTTAGCTGATTAATCTGGTGGCTACCACCTAATACAAGGCACTTGCCCGATGTAATATTTGATTCAGGATTATCTTTTAAGTAGAGCGCCAAAACGTCCTTACCACCTCGATAATGTGTATCATCCAAAGATTCTTTACTTACCGGTATAAACTTACTTTTATCACTGGTCGTACCACTCGATTTTGCGAACCAAGTAATAGGAGACGGCCAAAGTATGTTCTGATTACCTTCAAATATGCGTTGTATATATGGCTTTAAAGACTCATAATCATTGATAGGTACCTTCTTTTGAAAATCTGCGATGCTGTCAATGTGCTCAAAGTCGTGCTTTTTACCATATTCGGTAAACTGCGCCGAACCGATGAGATGATTAAAAACCTGCTGTTGAGTATCTATTGGGTTATGCATGAAATTATCAATTGCACTTTGGCGCAATTTGATAAACCCTTTAAATGCAGGACTAATTAAGATACTCATATATATTATTGTGTTGAATTAATTATAAATCAGAAACAGCTAAGAATAATAAGATAATGAAAATGATTTACAGATTATTCCTGTACCAATGACTTTCTGTAAGCTTCACTATCATAGTTCTTACGCCTGAGCACGAAGTTCTGACCAAGATACACTTTTCTTACCTGCTCATCTGCTGCCAGCTCTTCAGCAGTACCGGCTTTCAATATCTTACCTTCAAATAGCAGATAAGCCCTATCTGTAATAGATAAGGTTTCCTGCACATTGTGATCGGTAATTAATATGCCAATGTTTTTATATTTTAATGTAGCTACAATACTCTGGATGTCCTCTACTGCTATAGGGTCAATTCCGGCAAAAGGTTCATCAAGCAATATGAATTTAGGGTTTACCGCCAATGCACGAGCAATTTCAGTACGTCTACGCTCCCCTCCGCTCAACACATCACCATTGCTTTTACGCACATGTCCTAATCTGAATTCATCGAGCAATTCCTCTAATTTATTCTTTTGCTCCGCTTTGGTGAGCTTCGTCATTTCAAGTACTGCTGTAATATTGTCTTCAACAGACAGTTTTCTAAAAATTGATGCTTCTTGTGGTAAGTAGCCTATACCTTTATTGGCACGCTTATACATTGGCAACTTAGTGATATCCTCATCATCTAAGAAAACCGTTCCGCTATCAGGCTTTACAAGACCTACAACCTGATAAAAAGAGGTTGTTTTACCGGCACCATTAGGACCTAGCAGGCCTACAATCTCTCCCTGGCTAACCTCGAAAGATACATTGTTTACAACAGTACGCTTTCCGTATTGCTTGACTAAATTTTCGGTATGTATTCTCAATTGAGGAATTTTGTACAAAAATAATAATCATGGCTCAGATACCATGTATATAAAATGCTAATGTCGATAAAGAAATTTGCCTACATGTGAAATATAAATTATTTATCAACTATTGTATTCAAACATTAAAAACTAATAAAACAAGTCACTAAGCCCACCAATTAGTGTTTAATGCACCATGAAAATCTGTAACTGTTCCCGGTTTTGGCAAGAATAATTCAATCCCTTTTTCTTTTGCCAATGTAATGGTTGTTTCAACCGGCTCCCTCCACGCATGCAGTGCCAGATTAAAGCCTGCCCAGTGTATTGGCATCATCACCTTCCCTTTAAGTGCCAGGTGTGCATCAGTTGCCTTATAAGGCCCCATGTGTATATCAGCCCATGCAGGGTTAGATGCCCCTACTTCCAACATAGTCAAATCGAAAGGACCGAAATGGTTACCAATATCTTTAAAGCCCGGAAACCAACCTGAATCTGCACCAAAGAATATATTATGCTTATTGCCCTTGATCACAAATGATGACCACAAGGTCTGATTCCTATTGGTTAGTCCCCTACCGGAGAAATGCCTTGCCGGGGTAGCCGTAATTGTGCAATCTGAACCAACAGCGACTGTTTGCATCCAGTCCAGTTCATTAATACGGTTTTTATCTATACCCCATTTTACCAAATGCTCACCTACTCCCAAAGAACAATAAAATGGCGTTGCATTATTGACCAGTTGACGGATAGCCATTTTATCCAGATGATCGTAATGGTCGTGAGATAAAATTATGCCATCTAATTGAGGTAAATTAGTTAAAGACAAGGGATAAGGAAAAAACCTTTTCGGACCAACCAATTGAGAAAAAGAGGCCCTACCTACAACAGGATCTGTAAGAAAACGCTTACCATCTATTTCTATCAATAAGGAAGAATGCCCCATCCACGTAACTCTGAGCCCAGATGCAGGTGTTGTATCATAATGCAATACATTAACAGGAAATGGACCAATTGGCACCTTGGGAACACGCTCTTCTTTAGAGGTCATGTATTGCCAAAGTATTTTAAAAAATCCGCCGTTGGTCTGCGCTGTCGGTATTGGATTCTGAAAAGTCTTTCCTATTCTTTGAGATGGCTGTAAAGCTGACATGTGTACAAAATATGCACAAAGAAACACAATAACTTAAAGCAGGAAACTAAGAAATATATACTTTAACATTACACTTACTAATACCCATACTTCTCCTTCCAGCAATTCCGCAAATAATCACGCAGTCTGGCTTCACTGGCATTGTTTCCGGGTTCATAAAGTGTAACACCACTTATAGCATCAGGCAAAAACTCTTGAGCTACAAAATTACCCGGATGATCGTGTGCATACTCATAACCCTTACCATAATCGAGCTTCTTCATTAACCCTGTTGGGGCATTACGGATATGTAACGGCACAGATAAATCGCCTGTTTGACTAACCAATTGTTGCGCCTTATTGATGGCCATATATGCGGCATTACTCTTAGCACTAGATGCCAGATAAGTGGCGCATTGTGACAGAATAATCCTGCACTCTGGGTAACCAATCATTTCCACTGCCTGAAAACAACTGGTGGCTAATAACAATGCGTTGGGGTTTGCATTTCCAATATCCTCACTGGCCAAAATAATCATTCTACGTGCAATAAACTTTGGATCTTCACCGCCTTCTATCATTCTGGCAAGATAGTAGACCGCTGCATTAGGGTCACTCCCTCTTAGCGACTTAATAAATGCAGATATAATATCATAGTGCTGCTCACCAGACTTATCGTAAACAGCCATTTTCTTCTGCACAATATCCTGTACCCTATCGTTTGTGACAACTTTATCTCCCTCTGGTAATGAAGCTGCTATCAACTCTGTAAGGTTCAACAACCTTCTTGCATCACCTCCGCTCAACTGCATCAATGCTTCCCATTGTTGTATATCGAGGTGTTGATCTGACAGCCATTTATCCTTTTCTGTTGCCTGATGCACTAATGACATCAGATTATCTTCATTGAGTGCTTTTAAAACATATACCTGACAACGACTTAACAACGCACCTATCACCTCAAAGGAAGGATTTTCAGTAGTGGCTCCAATTAACGTAATGATTCCTTTTTCAACAGCCCCCAACAGACTATCTTGTTGGGCCTTATTAAACCGGTGTATTTCATCAATAAACAACAATGCATGTCCGGCTTTGCGGGCAAGATCTATTACCGCTCGTACATCTTTTACACCACTATCAATAGCGCTTAGTGTAAAAAACGGCATATTCAGAGAATGAGCAATAATCTGTGCCAGCGTGGTCTTCCCTACCCCAGGTGGTCCCCAGAAGATTATAGAATGCCCCTTACCGCTGTGAATGATTTGCTCCAATACCTTGCCTTTACCTACAAGGTGTTCCTGACCTATAAAATCATCGAGCGTTTGGGGCCTTACACGCTCTGCCAATGGCATATTGTTTCCCGACATAATTTCTAAACTCCTACCCTGCAATTTAAGATTATTGACGTTAACACCACGTCAATATGTAAAGAAGATTATTGCAGAAAAATGTAGGAATCATTAATATCGAATACAAAATATAACAAAGAAGCGGTCTGCTGCATAACACAGTAGACCGCTTCATTATCAACGAAATTATTATTTATTTTTTCTTGCCAAAAAGACCTTTCAACCCTTCCTTCGCTTTATCAGCAGCATTTTTTACTGCATCTCCGGTATTTGTCTTTTTACTTGTATCACTACCACCTCCTAACAACTGCTTTTTCAATTCGTCTTTTGCAGTATTGAGTACCTGATTTTTTATTGCCTTAACTGTGTCTTTCACAACACTTTTTACACTATCCAATTTCTTCTTTGCAGTTTCTTCCAGTTGCTTTTTCACATCATCAACAGCACTACCTGCAACATTTTTCAAGTTGGTCTCAATTTTTGGTGCCTTTACTGTTCCGGTAATGTTCACTGTAAGATTTACCTTGTCGCTAACCTTTACATTTACCCCCTTACTCGCAGCCTGACTTACCAGATTATTGACCATCGCTGTACCCTGAGCACCCATCATAGACGTAGGAACTGCCATATTTACTCCATACTGAATGGTCTGATCAAATCCATGACTACCGGCAACCTCTGCATCCATACCTGCAACTTTGAATTTGTATGGTTCTACAATTACACGTCCGTTTGCAAATGAATAAAATAATTTCAAGTCCTTAATAGGCATTGATTTTAACTGTGGCATGTTCAATTTTGTACCTAACTGATCTGTAACAGGGAAGCCGCTTAGCATACCACTCAACATCTGTAAGTCACCTTTACCTGTCAATGAATTCATAACAGGAGACATATCTGCACCCATTTTACCAGTCATTGATAAGTGTGAGTTCATTTTACCCGATACATATTTTGCCGCAGGCATCATCTTTTCAACCATATCAACAGAACTGTATATCTTCTGAACATCGATGCTTTCCAGGCTGTAGTCAAACTGAATATCAGGGCTCTTCTTATCTGTTTTAGTACCATAGAAACCATTCAGCTTAATAACACCATCCATACCCTTTCCTGAAACATCCTGTAATCCAACTATTTGATTACGAACAATTAATGAACCCTTAACTTCAGTAAGATTGATCTTATCATACTTTATTGCACCTACTTCTGCTTTCACTGTAATATCTAAATTATCAGGAACAACAAATACTGTTGTTGCAGGTGTTGGTGTGGCAGGTGCAGCAGTCTTTGAAGACATTGCAGCCATTAACTTGTTCACGTCGATCTTATCTGCAGTAAAGTGTAATGCAGCGTTAAGCGGTTCATTGTGTAAGTAATAACCCAGAAAGTTATTTATACTACCATCACCGGTGAAGTTGATTTGCATAAATTGACCTTTAAGGTCGGTCATAGTTACATTCTTCGGATTGAATGTGAGCATCATGCTATTCAAGTTTACACCATCAGGATAGTCTTTTGATGCATAAGCAACATTTGTAAGTCCTATAGTACCAGCGGCAAATAATTCGTCATATTTCTGCTTTTGTGCTGCCGCTACAGATCCTTTTACAGTTACATCGGCATTTACAATACCCGCCATTTTTGTACCAGCATCAAATTTTACAAATTTCTGCATTTGTGAAAGGTCAATTCTCCCCTTCATAGTTGCGTCAATCCACTGATTACTTATTGGTGTTTTTAACAACAAACGCATGTCAAAAGGATCTGCACCAAAAAGCACATGCGCTTTCTCTATGTTCACTATGGTATGATCAGTTACACCATCTGGGTTAGTAACCGCCATTTTCACTTGAATATCAGATACTTTTTGTGGTAAATCCGGATATTGGAATGAACCATTTTCTACAGTCAGATTAAACCCGAATGCAGGCATCTGTTTTGTATTGTATGTGCCTTTAGCAAAACCACTCATTGTAGCTTTACCTGAAGTTTTGATGTCTTTAAAATTATTTTGATAGATACCAGGCACCAATGAAAGAATATCTTTAAAATCATTGGAAGGTGTACTGAATTGAATATCCATTACCATATTGGTTGTATCCGGCATCTGAACAAATCCCTTTGTGGAGAGTTTCAAACCATTCAGCTGAATTTTTTCAGTATTAAAGCTATACTTGCTTGTTTTGTTATCCACCTGAAGATCCATATCAACAAGTGTTTTTACCTTACTCAGGTAAGGTACACCACCATAAATATAGGTTACAGCATCTGCTGTAGTGTGTGTCACCAATGTAAATGCATCACTGCTGAAATCACCCGAACCTTCATGGGTAAAATTCTCAAGCACAGCACTCATTTTTGCCTGATCATCTTTGTACTCTATAAATGCATTCTCTATTCCGTACTTGCGCAATTTGAATGAAAATGGTTTAGATGGCTCTGTAGTTTTTACAGCAGTATCCGGCTTTGTGATGTTCCAGTTAGCTTCTCCATTCTCATGAACCAATGCATGTATACGCGGACTAATCAACCCAACATTCAATATGTCGTAAGTACCACCGATTGCCTTCATCAGGTCAACAGATATATCTATACTTTTTGCAGCTATAAGTGTATCATTTTTAAAAGCATCCTTACCAACAATACTCAACTCTTGTATACCAACAGATAAATGCGGAAAATGACGAAACAAAGAAAGATCCACATCTTTAAAATCTGTGGTGGCATTCAGCTTCTCATTCATTTGTGTTTTTACGAGGTTCAGAATCTTACCCTTAAACATAATAGGAACGAGGATAGCTGAAAGTAAAAACAAGCCGATAAAAACGGCTACACCAATGAGGGTACGCTTGAGTATTTTATTCATGATAAATGTTTAAATAGTAAATTATACAAATTCGACTGTAAAGATAAATTCTTAAAGTCAAGAAAAGGTTAATTCGTTTAACTGACACTAATCAGGTGTAACCGAACATAACAAAATTGATGCCACAAAATAGATGAAGACCTATAAAAATCATTCCACTATCTTGTAATCAAATCAGAATTCCCAACCTATATCTTTTCTGTAGTACTTGTCTGTATAATTAATAAGTTGGGCATTTTCATAAGACTTAGATAATGCATCTTTAATATTATTACCATAAGATGTGATTGCTAAAACACGACCACCGTTGGTGACTACTGCTCCATCTTTGTTTGTAGTACCGGCATGAAACAGTAAGCTACCCTTCACTTGTTCAAAACCCGACATCACATTTCCCCTTGCATAGTCACCCGGGTAACCACCTGCAACCATCATAACGGCACCTGCAGCACGAGTGTCATGAAGTATCTTCACCTCATTGAGCTGACCACTCTCCATTTTCACAAATAGGTCTATAAGATCGTTCTGTAAACGAGGTATAACTACCTCAGTTTCAGGGTCTCCCATGCGGCAATTGTACTCAATTACAAATGGTTCTCCCTGCACTTTAATGAGTCCGAAGAAAATAAACCCTTTGTATAATATATTTTCCTTTTTTAACCCATTTACTGTTGGTTCTACTATTCTGTTGACTACTTTGTTCATAAACTCAGCGTCAGCAAATGGCACAGGAGATATAGCACCCATACCACCGGTGTTAAGACCTGTGTCCCCTTCCCCAATCCTTTTATAGTCTTTAGCCTCCGGCAATAACACATAGTTTTCGCCATCTGTAAGCGCAAATACAGATAATTCAATACCATCTAAAAACTGCTCAATCACCACCTTACTGCTGGCTGCACCAAACTGAGCATCTACAATCATAGATTTGAATGCATCTACAGCCTCCTCAATACTTGAGGTGATTACGACACCCTTACCGGCAGCCAAGCCATCAGCTTTCAACACAATTGGCGGTTGCGCATGACGTATATAAGCAACACCCTCTTCAAAATTATCTTTCGTAAACTCTCTGTATGCAGCCGTAGGAATGTTATGACGCTCCATAAATTTTTTGGAAAAAGCCTTACTGCCTTCCAACTGAGCACCTTCTTTTGATGGGCCAACAACTATAATATGTTGTAATGCAACATCGTTTTTAATGAAGTCGTAGATGCCTAATACTAACGGGTCTTCCGGACCTACAACAACCATATCTATCTGTTTGTCGAGACAAACCTTTTTAACAGCCTCAAAATCATTGTATGATACAGGTAAATTTGTACCATAAGCTGATGTTCCGGCATTTCCCGGGGCTATATAAAAACTGCCACACAATGGGCTTTGGCTTAATTTCCAGGCAAGTGTACACTCACGTCCACCTCCCCCTAACAGGAGTATATTTTTCATTTTTAGCAATTCACTGCAAAAAAACTAAAAATTGAAGGACTTCAGTAAATAATTTTCTTTATTTTGGCAGTTCGGTAAAAAATAAACAATAAAAAATGAGTAATCAATCAAATCAGGGAACAGGAGCAGAACTGGATTTACCGTCAGATATGAATACATCTGGCAAGGGACATCCGAAAGGACTCTATGTATTATTTGTAACAGAATTCTGGGAGCGTTTCAGTTATTATGGAATGAGAGCAATCTTTATTCTATATATGACTAAAATGCTGTTA
The DNA here is from genome assembly GCA_947454715.1 of Chitinophagaceae bacterium. GTDB lineage: Bacteria > Bacteroidota > Bacteroidia > Chitinophagales > Chitinophagaceae > Flavipsychrobacter. The sequence goes on along the minus strand of CANGMZ010000098.1, from coordinate 1,743 downwards.
TTAGACAAAGCATTGGCTAGTAACATATATGGTAGCTATACCGGTTTAGTTTATTTAACACCACTTATTGGCGGTTACATGGCCGATAGATACTGGGGTAATAGAAAATCAATATTTGTAGGAGGTGCGTTAATGGCGCTTGGTCAATTCATGATGTTCCTTTCGGCAACATTTGCTGCAGGTCCTGAAAAAGGTTTTGCAATAACATTGATGTGGGCAGGTTTAACTGCTTTGATATTTGGTAATGGTTTCTTTAAACCAAATATCTCAACAATGGTAGGTCAGCTTTATAAAGAAGGTGATGTACGTAAAGACTCTGCATACACTATATTCTACATGGGTATCAATGCAGGTGCACTTATTGCTCCACTTATCTGCGGTTCTTTCACTAACTACAAGTGGGGATTCCTTTGTGCAGGTATGGGTATGATCGTTAGCTTGGTTATATTTTACATTACTAAAGATAAACACCTTGTTTCTCCTGAAGGTCGCCAATTAGGTGTTGGTGCAAATAAGTTAAACGACGCTCCTGAAAAAGCAGCAGTTGCAGGTGAAAAAACAAAGAGCGATTCAGCTTTCAGCACACAGCAATTGACTATATTGATAGGTGGTATCATCGTTGCTTTTTCAGCTTTATATTTCGGTGCAGGTATCGACGTTTGGGGCTCACTTATATACGGTATGACTTTAGTCGGTCCATTTGTAATTATTACAGATAAAACACTTACTAAAATAGAACGTGACAGATTGTGGGTAATCATCCTCATCATGATTTTCGTTATCTTCTTCTGGATGTGTTTTGAACAAGCGGGTGCATCACTAACCTTCTTCGCTGAAGAGCAAACAAACAGAAACATATTTGGTTGGACAATGCCAGCTGCGTATTTCCAGAGCTTTAATGCAGGTTTCATACTTATTCTTGCACCAATCATTAGTGCACTTTGGGTTTGGTTAGCTAAAAAAGGAATCAGCCCTGCTGCTCCTTTCAAGCAATCTCTAGGTCTCGCATTTCTAGCTTCAGGTTTCTTGTTCATTGCTTTCGGTTGTAATGTAATACCAAAAGAAGGTGCAAGTATCCTCTTCCTTACAGGCTTGTACTTCCTGCATACTATAGGTGAACTTTGCCTGAGTCCTATTGGTTTATCAATGGTAAATAAATTGACACCGGGTCGCTTTACATCATTGATGATGGGTATTTGGTTCTTGGCAATTGCAACTGGCAATAAATTGGCAGGTACAATGAGTTCATTGTATCCTGACCCAACAAATCCTGTACACCCTCATGTATTGGGTATTGAGATCAGCGACTTACATAGCTATTTTATGTTGTTTGTAGGTTTCTCAGGAGTTGCAGCAATTATGTTGTTCTTATTGAGCCGTAAATTGCAGAAGATGATGCATGGCATTTCATAATCATTGATTACAATATTTACCAAAACGGCAGGACCTTAATCCTGCCGTTTTTCTTGACTTAAAAATTAGGGGAGTAAAATTGCCCCCGAGTCTCTTTACACCATTAATTATAGGTATCTGGTTCTTGGCTATTGCAACTGGCAATAAATTGGCAAATACTATATGAGTTCACTGTATTTTGACCAACAAACCATGTACACCCACATGTATTAAGTTTTGAGATCAGTGGCTTGTCCCCTTACGTTATGCTATTTGTAGATTTCTCAGGAGTTGCAGCAATTATGTCGTTCTTGTTGATCCGTAAATTACAGAAGATGATGCATGGCATCT
>CANGMZ010000097.1 GCA_947454715.1 Chitinophagaceae bacterium | reverse complement strand
GGTGTTGTACCGGCAGTATTGATTTCTGAGTATAGTAGCGTGCCACCCGATGGTTCTACCACCATCATAGAATCTCCTACAAACGAGCTGTCTATTGTTATTGTGTAGTTGACGATTAGCGTAGAATTACAAGTTGTAGAGTCGTGAGACATAGAGGGATATGCCACGGCAGTTATGTTTCCTGATGTATAGGTTTGTGCATAACCGGAAGAAAATACGAACAGCATAATCATGCTCAGTAATAATGTAAATCTATTGTTCTTCATAAGGCTGTAGTTTATATGTTTCAAGTTAAACAAATAGACAGGTAAAAATCATAAATGGTTAGTATTTCATATAAAATACTTTTTGGTAAGTCAATATGCTTGTTATGTAATTTTTTATTTTATCTATATAGTTTTTTGTTACTGAGAAACGGACCATCCTAAACGCACAAGACCCGCACGTGGCGGGTCTTGTAAATGAAAAGTATGTGACTACAGGATGTTTAAAATTTGTTCCTTTGCCTTTTCCAGCTCATCCTTCATATTGATAACAATCTGTTGAATTTCAGCATGATTAGCTTTTGAACCGAGTGTATTCACCTCGCGACCTATCTCCTGAATAATGAAGTTCAGCTTACGACCAATTGCAGTGTCTTTGTTGTCTACAGTTTCGTGAAAATAAACACAGTGTTGTTTCAGACGTGTTTTCTCTTCGCTTATGTCCATACGCTCCAGATAGTAGATCATTTCCTGTTCCAGTCTGTTGGCATCTATCTTTTGCTTGCCTACTACATCTTCCAGCCACTGTTCCAACTTTGCTCTCACGCGGGTAGTGCGCTCTGCCTCAAGAGGTATCACTTTTTCCAATAACTGCTCAATATTGGCTATGCGGGAGTGAATATCCTTATATAATACCTCACCTTCGTGCCTGCGGTGCTCCATCAGGTTGTTGGCAGCTATCAGTACTACTTCTTTTACTTTTTCCCATTCTTCAGCCGGTAATGCATCCTGATCCGGTGCTACAACCTCCGGCATACGCATAAGGGTTGATATGATATTGTCAGTAGGCAGGCCTATCTGATCTGCTATCTGCTTCATACCCTGATAATAGAACATGGCGAGGTCTGTATTCACGACCATTGGCTTTGATGCGCCTTCTTGCTTTACAGATATAGACAAATCTATAGTGCCACGCATAAGCAGGCCGTTGAGCATATTGCGGATATCAAGCTCATAATTGCGCACAATAGGAGGCAACTTGGTCATCAATTCAAACTGTTTGCCATTGAGTGCCTTTATTTCCACCACCACCTGGCGACGGTCGATATTGGCCTCTGCCCGGCCGAAACCGGTCATTGAGTATAACATAACTTATTTATTTGCAACAAAAGAAAACAAAGTTTCACAATAAAAGATGTTTGCCCCCATTTTTATATTGTAAAAGATAAAATTATCTAAAAAAGGGGGCTGCTTTTTACAATAGCTTTAAGAATTGGGTATATTTGTTTCTCACTTATTTCTGCGCATGCGTAAAAGCTGGTTAATATTTTGTTTGGCGTTGTCCTTTACTGTCTCTGCACAGCAGAAGGAATATGTACCCCCTACCAAGGCGCAATTGGAAGCCAAACGTAAGGAGATACAGGACGCTATCAATGATACCGAGCACCAGCTGGAGGAGATAAAGAAGAATAAGAACGCTACCATGAGTCAGCTCAGGGCGTTGCAATATAAATTGTCGCAAAGGCAAACCCTGATCAGCAATATCAATGAAGAGCTGGGAAGTATTGACAACACTATTGTTAAATCATCGAAAGAGATATTAACCCTGAAGCAAAAACTGGAATTGCTGAAAGTGCGTTATGCACAGTCGCTCAGGTATGCTTACCAGACCCGCAGCTCTTACGATATGCTGGCATTTCTGTTTTCTTCGAGCGATTTTAACGATGCAGTGCGTAGAATGAAATACCTGAAAAAATTCAGGGATTTCCGCAAACAACAGGTAGATCAGATACGCCAGACTCAAAATCAGATAGAGCACAAGATTGGTGATCTAAACAAAGAAAAGAAAGAAAAAGACTTGTTGCTGGTTAATCAGCAGCAGCAGAGTCAGGCATTGCAGGGCGATGTGAAACAGACCAACACTGTCATTCAGAGCCTGAAGGGTAAGGAAAATGAGTTGGCAAAGGAAATAGAAAAGAACAGAGTAGCCGCAGTAAGGGTTAACAAGGCTATTAATAATATTATTGAGCGTGAAATGGCAGCGGCTTTGAAAAAAGCGGAAGAAGAAGAAAAACGCAGAAATGCGGCTACCCCTAAACCGGGTACTACTGTACCGTCTAAAGACAGTAAAGGAAATAATACCAAGCCTGACCCAACATTGCCTTATGTAGCACCAAAACCTAAGGCTCCTAAGGCAGAGGCAGCACCACTGATGCTTACACCTACAGATGTGGCACTTGCGGCAAATTTTGAAGGTAACCACGGTAAGCTATACTGGCCTGTAGCACAAGGCTTTATCTCTGACCACTTTGGTACGCACCCGCATCCGTTGGCACATAATGTGATGATAGATCAGGCGGGTATTGATATTCGTACAAGCCCCGGAGCTACTGTAAGAACAGTATTTGAAGGTACTGTGAGCAGTGTGTTCTCAACAGGTGGTAGTGAGCTTATTGTTATTATACAGCATGGTAACTACTTTACCGTTTATAATGGCTTGGCCAGTGTTTCTGTAAAGAATGGTCAGCACGTTGATACCAGACAAACCATAGGTGTGGTGGGAAACAATGATGAAGGAGAGCCAACAGTTAATTTCCAGATATGGAAAGCAGCTGCCAACAAAACCCGTGTGAAGCTAAATCCGGAAACATGGATTGGTAAGGCACACTAAGGGTAAGGAGCATAATCTAATAATGCTTTTATTTTTAACCTTAAATACTAAAACACATGAAAGCCATCACAATGGTCGCACTTTTGGCCGTAACCTCTCCAGTTATTGCACAAACACAGAAAAATACAGTTATTACAGCAGAACAGTCAGCAGGTAGTGCTTTACTCTCAAAGCAGTTTGAAGAGAGTAAGGGCAAGTTGAAACTACCGATTGATAAAGGTGTTTTGTATGATGGGACTGAATCTCCCAATGGGAGAAATCCCAGAAAAATTGACGGGGCAAGTGTCAATGCAACTACAAATGGCACTGTTCATTCGGTATTTGAAGGCAATGTAGAAAGTGTCTTTAAAGTGAATGAGTCAGATATTATTGTAATTCTGCGACATGGTAAATATTTTACAGTTTATTCCGGTTTTGCTACTACTGCCGTTACTAAAGGACAACATGTAAGTGCCGGTGAAACATTAGGGACAATCGCTAAAAATGAAAAAGGAGAACTTGCCTTGCTTTTCGAGATATGGAAAGCAGAAGCCGACAAAACGCGTGAAAGATTAAGTAGTGACGAGTGGTTGAAAAGTTAACCTAAAAGAACTATATTCTACAAACAATAACGCCCGTCTCTTTATCAGAAACGGGCGTTGTTATGTTATCAGGTTTCTTACTTACTCTCCATGCGTACACAAGGAATAATCATCTCTTCTATAGAGATACCTCCGTGCTGAAACGTATTGCGGTAATAGTTGACATAATGGTTATAATTATTGGGGTAGCATAAGAACACATCTTCCTTTGCAAAAATGAACGATGAGCTGACATTGGGGGTTGGTAACCCTGCCAATTTCGGGTCTTTAAAAGCTAATACATCGCGTTGTTCATATTGCAGGTTGCGACCGTGTTTGTAGCGTAGGTTGGCAGTGGTTTGTCTGTCGCCCACACACTTGCTTGGGTTCTTCACCTTTACACTGCCATGGTCTGTGGTCATAAATACCTGAATATTTTTCTCTGCTATCTTGCGTAATGCCCTGTGTAGCGGAGAGTGCTCAAACCAACTGACTACCAGCGATCTATAAGAGATTTCATCTCCGGCAAGCTCCTTCAGCACTTCCATTTCTGTGCGCGCATGAGAGAGCATATCTACGAAATTATACACTACTACCGTAAGGTCGTTAGACAAGTAGTTGTGTATATTGTCTTCCAGAGTTTTGGCATCATCGTTATTGGTAATTTTTACGTACTGCCACTTCAGCTTATCCATTTTCAGGTGCTTTAGCTGGTTGGCAAAGAAGAATTCTTCATACAGGTTCTTACCGCCATCTTCGTCATCATTCTTCCATTCCAGCGGGAAATGTTTCTCAATATCTATTGGCAACATACCTGCAAATATGGCGTTACGGCAATATTGTGTAGCGGTAGGTAATATGCTGTAGTAAAGGTCTTCATCGAGTACTCTGAAAGAATCTGCAACAATAGACTGGAACGCCTTCCAGTGATCGTAACGCAGGTTATCAACCACAATCAGAAAGGTGGGTTGACCAGGCTTTATGTGTGGTGCTATTTTAGTTTCAAATAAACGGTGAGATAGCAATGGGCCGGTTTTGCCATTATCCTTGATCCATGTAGCATAGTTCTTACTTATGTATTTGAAAAACTCACTGTTAGCTTCGGTTTTCTGTGTCTGCAATACTTCCAACATTTCGGGGCTGTCGCTTTTGCTTATCTCCAACTCCCAGTAAACCAAACGCTTATAGAGTTCTTTCCATTCTTCGTGGTTGGGGTTGTCATTGAGTGCCATAAAAAGGTTGCGGAAATCTTGCTGATACGCAACGGTTGTTTTCTCAGATACCAATCGCTTGCCATCCATTATTTTTTTCAACGATAGCAATACCTGATTAGGGTTTACCGGCTTTATCAGGTAGTCGGTGATCTGTGCCCCTAAGGCTTCTTCCATTATGTTTTCTGCCTCATTCTTGGTAATCATTACTACAGGTAGCTGCGGCAGCATTTCCTTTATTTTGGAAAGTGTTTCCAAGCCGGTGAGGCCGGGCATACTCTCATCGAGCAGCACCACATCTACAATTTTTTCTTTCAGCAGTTCAAGGGCGTCATAGCCATTAGAAAGCGGGGTTACGGTATATCCTTTATTGGTCAGGAACATGATTTGTGACTTCAGGGAGTCGATCTCGTCATCTACCCATAGTATCTCGCCTTGTGTACTCATATTGTGGTGTGTGTTTAATAACAGATAAATTTATTGAAATAATTCGGCTTGCCTGTTACTCTAAATTAGTTTAACGCAAGTTTGACAGGGTGGATACTTGGAATAACGTCAGATTGCCATTAGTATTGCACTCAGTAATAAGACATTAACATTATGCCAACGCCTGTAGTAAGAAGAGCTGTAAAAGAGGATTGCCCAAGAATGCTGGAACTGGTTAACGAACTGGCGCTATACGAGCGCGCACCGCAAGAGGTGACAGTGACACTGTCGCATTTTGAGGAAAGTGGTTTTGGTGCAAATCCTGTTTGGTGGGCTTTTGTAGTAGAAGAGAATCGTATGATACAAGGTTTTGCACTGTATTATATCCGCTATTCTACCTGGAAAGGGCAGCGTATGTATCTGGAAGATATAATAGTTACTGAAGCAGCTCGTGGTAGGGGTCTAGGCAAAATACTGATGGACGCATTAATAGCGGATGCCAAAGAAAAGCAATTCTCCGGCATAGTGTGGCAGGTGCTGGAATGGAATGAACCTGCGCTTAATTTTTATCGTAAGTACAATGCTTCATTCGACCCTGAATGGGTCAATGCTTCGCTGAATTTGGGGTAGGGAGGGATTAGTTTATAGGGCAGAACTATTTTATTGAAGTAGAAAAAAACTTGTATTTTATTTGTTAGTATTTTCAAAAGTACTTACATTTACAAAAAAATGGGACGTTGAAGCCGCCCCACTTTAGTTTAAAGGTGATTAATAAAACATTTTACTGAATAGAAAGTCTAATGCTATTCTACTAAAATATTCAATAAAAATTGTTAATAGTTTCCTTGTTCCTAAGGTAACAAAACTATTAAAACTCAATTGTGTTACGTTGGATTTTACGTCCATCACGTACTGGACTCTTTTTTATTAATATTCAAATTTACACATGTTCATGCACTCGAACTAGTAAAAAAAATAAGTGTGGATAAATAAAACAAAAATGTGGGCTCCTAGCATTTATCAATAATGATTGTCTTTAATGTGATTAGTGATTATTTATTCAAAAACAATTCATAATTTATACAAATAAAAATAGCCTGATCGTTATGCGATCAGGCTATTTTAGTGGTGTTATTTCCTCTTTTTATTTTACAATCTTCAGCTTAGCATAGTTGAGCATAATCTTCTTTACGCCATGCCCTGCACCGAAGTCGATGCTGGCAATACGATTGTTAGGTCCGCCCTCTAGTGTAAGTATGGTTCCGAACCCGAATTTCTGATGTTCCACCTTCATGCCTATGTTCATATCTGCAACATCATCGGCAGTGAAGTCGGCAGATGGGGTATGTACTTTCTGTGTAGCAGTAGTGCTGGCCAGTTTGTCGGCCAGTTTCTTCAGCGATGGCACCTTATCGAAATTCTGGTTCAGCATGCCCGATACACCCTTTGCCGGACCATTATTGCTGCCCGGTTTATTACTCAGTCCGGAGAATGTTTTATCTATAAATGCCAATGGTATCTCCTGCACAAAGCGGCTCTCATCGTTTTGCACCAATGTGCCGAAGCGATAGCGACTGTTGGCATAAGTAATCCATAGGCGTTCCCTGGCACGTGTAATAGCTACATAGAACAATCTGCGTTCTTCCTCCAATCCTGCACGGTCATAAAGACTCATGGAGCTAGGGAATAATGTTTCCTCCAGGCCTACACTGAAAACGCAAGGGAACTCCAGGCCTTTTGCAGAGTGAATGGTCATGAGCTTTACTACGTCCATATCCTCATCCTTGTTATTCTCTACGTCTGTCTGTAACGATATTTGTTGCAAATAGCTACCTAGGCTCTTATCTAGTATTTCGCCTTCTTCGTCCGGCGTTTCCGTAAATTCTTTTATAGAGTTCAGTAGTTCCTGTACGTTCTCATATCTAGCCAGACCTTCTACCGTCTTGTCATTATACAATTCCTGTACCAGCCCTGAATACTTACCCACCGCAAAAGCCAGATCATAAGCGTTCTTGGTTTGCAGCATAGACTGAAAGCCCTTAATCATCTGCACAAAGTTGTCCACCTTGGCATTGCCACTACCTTGCTCTATCAGTTCCCATACGGTCTTCCCATATTCATTTGCCGCAGCAACTAACTTCATAATAGAGGTATTGCCTATACCTCTTGCCGGCACATTGATAATGCGTTTAAGGTTCTCTTCGTCGCGGGTATTGACAATCAATCTGAGGTAAGCCAGATAGTCTTTAACTTCCTTACGTTGGTAGAAAGATACCCCACCAAACAATTTGTAAGGGATGTTCATTCTGCGCAAGCTCTCTTCAAATGCACGACTCTGCGCATTGGTACGGTAGAGAATCGCAAAATCTTTATTGGCATAGTGATTGCGCATTTGCTGTTCTTTAATCGCATCTGCAACAAACCTACCCTCATCATTATCAGTCATAGTGCGCGCCAGCACTATCTTATCACCTTCTTTATTGTCCGTCCACAGTTCTTTAGGAATCTGTTTCTGGTTATTGCCTATTACATTATTGGCAACATTGATAATCGTTTGAGTGCTGCGGTAGTTCTGTTCCAGTTTTACCACTTTTACATCGTCATAATCATCCTGAAACTGTAAGATATTCTGAACGGTTGCGCCACGGAAAGAATAGATACTCTGTGCATCGTCACCTACCACACAAATATTTTCCCTTACAGCACCCAACATCTTTATGATGGCATATTGTGCAGCATTAGTATCTTGATACTCATCTATCAAAATATAATGAAACCTATGCTGATACTTTGCCAATACATCGGGGAAAGTATGCAGTAAAACGTGCATTTTAAACAATAGATCGTCAAAATCCATTGCGCCGTTTTTGAAGCAACGACTTGCATAAGCGTCATAAATGTCGCTCATGCGGTGGCGGTTACTCTTAGCGTCCTCTGTTTGAATATGTGTGTCCTTACGGTATTCCTCGGGTCCTATAAGTCCGTTCTTGGCAGCACTGATACGGTTAATAATGTATGCCGGTTTGTAGTGCTTGTCGTCCAGGTTCATTTCCTTCACTATATCTCTTATTACACCCTTGGCATCGTCGGTATCATAAATAGTGAAGTTGGCAGGGTAGCCCAGTTTTGGTGCTTCTACCCTAAGTATGCGTGCAAATATGGAGTGGAAAGTACCTATATACAGATTTCGTGCTTCAGAATTGCCGAGGGCTTTCTCTACACGTTCCTTCATTTCTGCAGCGGCCTTGTTGGTAAACGTAAGTGCCAATATATTAAACGCATCAACACCGTTCTTCATCAGGTGGGCAATGCGGGTGGTCAATACCTTAGTTTTTCCGCTTCCTGCACCTGCTATTATCATAATAGGGCCATCTCTATGCTCTACAGCTATTCGTTGCGGCACATTCAGTCCCTCTAAGTAATTACTCATAATTACAAAAATAAGAAATTGCAGTGTGCTTTCTTTCGTTGTTGCAATTGGTGTGTAAGTAAATTGGTAATCATTAGTGTAGAATAGGTAAGAAGGTGTAGTGCTGTTGAATTATAGCCCGAATAAGCGCATATATAAATTTATTGATTAAATGTCGTGAGCCTGCAATTATCGTAAATAGAACAGCCACATCGGGTAGATGTGGCTGTGTGAAAAGGTGAAATAACTTTAATATTATGAAGCACTGGTTTCCATTTCTTTCTGTTGTTCTTTTTCTATGATTCTGTTCATCTCTTCGGTTACGGTCACCACTTTTTTCTTTAAATGCTCCAGATGTTTGGTGCTTTCCGTGATTAAGCTGGCCAGGTGCGTGCGAAGCTCTTCTGCTTTTTTGCTTGGCGTAATATTTTCTATAGCGTGTTTAAAGTCAGCCAGTTTAGCTTCTTCTTCAGTTATCTCGTCGTTGGCCGCTGCAATAGTTTTGTGTGCTTGCTCAATACGTGTTTTTCTGGTAGCTATTTCGTGTGCTTCACGCGCTTTTTTATCAGCTATCTCTTGTGCCTCGCGTGCTGCTTTCTGCGATTCGGCATATTGTTTGCGTTGGTCGCGGTCGGTATCCTTACGTTGGAAGAATAATTTTCTTGCATTGAGGAAAGCCTCCCATATCGTGTTATTGTGCTCACGTGGTACCGGGCCTATAGTTTTCCACTCTTCAAATATGCGGTTCATTTCAGCCGTTGCTTCACCCCATCTTGAAGATGTTTTGATTTCTTCTGCTTTTTCGAGTAGAGCAGATTTTAATGCATAGTTATGTTCCATAGCTATGCGTATCTCTTCTGTATGGCGACGGCGGGCTTCAAAAAACACCTCCTGTGCACCACTGAAACGTTTCCATAAATCATCCGCCTTGTCTTGAGGTATGCGGCCGGTAGCTTTCCACTCTTCCATAAGTGCGGTCATAGCCTGTGCCGTATTGCTCCATTCTGTACTGTCCTTTAGCGCTTCAGCACGTTCAGTTAGTGCCAGTTTTATGCCATAATTTATTTCCTGTTCCTGTTGTATGCCTGTGAAATGTAATCGCTTTCTTTCGAAGAACACACTCTTGGCGGCCATAATGCGCTGCCAGAGTTCTTCATTCTTCTTAGGCATTGTTCTGCCTATTGCCTTCCATTCCTCTATTAATTGCTGATAGGCTTCAGTAGTGGCTTTCCAGTCTTCTGAATTAGCCATAGCCTCGGCTCGCTCAGTAAGTTCTATTTTAAGGTCAAGTGCCACCATCAGGTCTTTTTCTTCATCATCGTGGTGGTCACGTTTCCTGTCGTGGAATGCCTTGCGGGCTTGCTCTATGCGGTTCCACAAATTATCATTTCGGCCTTTATCTAAAAAGCCGGCTTGCTTCCATTTGTCTGCTATTTCTTTAAATGCCTGTGCGGTTTCCTTCCATTGGGTACTGTTGGCAAGGCGTTCCGCTTCTTCAGCCAATGCGCGTTTCACCGCAGCATTTTCATCAGCTACTTTTTTCAAAGAGATCTCCCAGTCATTAACCAGTTTGGCTGCCTGTTCAAAATCGCCTACAGCAATTGTATTGTTCAAAAAGCCTTTCAATTGATCTATCTTATCGGCTAGTTTAGATTTATCTTCTGTAGCCATCCATTCTACTTCCGTCTCTCTGATCTTAGAAGACACTGATTCAAATTTCTCTTGCAGATTTTTCAACACAGTATCACAATTCTCTATTGATATAATGGCAATCTCACGTTCTTTAATTAGTGGTCTTGCGGTCAGGGTTATTGTCCCATTCTCTGTCAGCTGAAATAAATCTTTCCCGGCGAAAGATTGCCCTTCCCACCACGACATAATATTATTTACTTGTTCCGGAGCCATAACATTCATTTTATTGTAGTCCTGTTTGTATTTACATGATAAAACTAACAATTTATTTACAACCATACTAATCTGTAAGGTTATAAATATGCTATAGTTTTCAGTATCGGATCGTTATGCAGTTTTTTTAACCGAATAGAAGAATGTGCTTCCTTTTCCTGGCTCACTTTCAGCCCAAATGTCGCCACCATTCTTCATAGCAAATTCCTTGCATAGCATTAACCCGATACCGGTTCCTTTTTCATTTGCAGTGCCATCTTTGCTGTTAAATGGTTCAAATATTTTTTGCAACCGATCTTTGTCTATGCCCACTCCGGTATCTTCTACCGAGAATACGACAAAACCGTCCTTCTGATTTGTGTCTGCATAAAAAGTAATGCTCCCCTTCACTCCGGTAAACTTTATTGCATTGCCAAAAAGATTACGGATAATAAAGTCAAAATGAGCGGGATCTGTATACACTTCAAGGGTTTCAGGGATATTGTCGATAACGGTTATTTCTTTTTCTTCGGCCGCAATTTTTCTAAGGTTAATGGTCTCCTGAACATACTTTTTAGAAAAAATGTTTTCCGGCCTTATTTGCAAGCCCTTCATTAATGATTGTCCCCAATACAGTAGTTTGTCCAGCGTTTCTACAGTCACCTTTGTGTGTTCTCTGAGGCTTCCAGCTAAGTATTTTCGTTCTTCCGCAGTAGTTTCTTCATCATCAATAATTTCTAATATTGTTGGAATTCTTGCTACCGGCCACCTGAGGTCGTGCCCAATGATAGAGAATAATTTATTTTTGGTGTTATTGAGTTCAGTAAGTTCTGCTTCATGTTTTATGAGTTTTATATTTAGCTTGCGGGTGTTTATATAAAATATAACCAGAGTAATGAGTACTGCTACAATACTAACAGTAACTACGGTAATTATATTCCTTTGTTTAGAAACCTGTGCTAATTTCAAATTAGATTTATCTAATTCATAGACCGCTCCAAGGCTAGACAGCTCCTTAATTTTATTAATTTTGTTGATGCTATCTTTTATTGCTTGTTGCATTTTCAAAGCCACATTTGCTTCTTTATAATTACCGTTTTGCTCATGAATTGCCCCAATCTGGCGGTAGATGTCCATTTTTAGCGTTTTGCTTTGCAGTTGTTCAGATAATGCTAATGCTTCTTGTGCATATTTCATTGCCTGAGCTGCATCAGATTTTCCCAATAGAATAGACATCTGGAGCAGTATATCAGCCTGGCTCTCAGACATTTTTTGCTCTGTCGCTATAGCTAAACCTTTTTTAAGGTAATCCATAGCCGTTTTGGTATCACCCATGTC
>CANGMZ010000096.1 GCA_947454715.1 Chitinophagaceae bacterium | reverse complement strand
GGTTGTCCGTCATCATCTATTCTTACAAATGTTATTGATGTAGTACACACTACTGTTTCTTCTCCGCTATATAAGTTGAATTTGCGTGCTTCTATATTGATCTTAATAGAAGTATTGCCCAAATGAGCCACCTCGCCATACAGCCTTACGTGATTACCTGCTTTTAGTGGTTTCTTAAAGAGTAACTCTCCTACACGCAGTGTTACCATATTGGGCGTGCAGCAGTACTCTGTAGCAAAGGCAGCTCCTGCCTCATCTATCCATGACATGATATATCCGCCAAACACATTGCCGTGTATGCCTATATCCTTGCCCATGCATATTTTCTTGTTAATCAGTTTCATTGGTTAATCAGATTTTAGAGGTACATAAAAAAAGCCTCCCGTTTTGGCGGGAGGCTTACGATAATAAAATTATTATTAGATAGACCATCAACCCGCCACATAGCTACGCATACAGCATTTGTGTGCTGTTGCGGCATGTTGTTTTGCAATGTTCATTGTCGTTTTCATGTTGCAATATTACATACTAATCCATTGCTGCATTTTCATAAATAGTAAAATTATTGTTAAATGATAAAGGGCATTCATCGTTCAGATGAATGCCCTTTCGTAATGTTAAAATGCAACTTGATTATTCTACTCCTGCATTTGCATAATTCAATATTTGCTTAATGTCACTATCACTTAAACCACCAAACGCCGGCATTGTTGTTTTATACCACTTTTCAAACAACTGTCCTGAATACGATTTAGGACCATCTTGCGCAATCACTTGTTGTGAGTTTTTTATGAATGCTACTACCTTTGCGGTATCATTATTCCATCGGCCCCATACCCCTGCCAGCATTGGTCCTGTACGGTCTTTGTTTAGTGCATGACACTGCAAACAATTACCCACAAACTGTTGCTTACCCCATGAGTCGGGAGCTGGTTGTGGTTTTGTATTACTGTCTGCAAAGCGGCTATCTTTATGGTCTCCGCAGGCAGTCAGTAATAGCATTAGTAATGTGGGCATTACCAGTTTTTTCATTGATTACTGCTCTAATGAATGAACACTGTGGAACAAACGCTTCCAACGGATACCCTTGGTAATGCCATCTTTATGGTAGCTAAACCATACGAACCATGCCTTACCCACAACGTGGTCTATAGGTACAAAGCCCCAATAGCGGGAATCAGCAGAATTATCTCTGTTATCTCCCATCATCCAGTAGTAATCCATCTTAAAGGTATAAGAGTTTGCCTCTTTATCATTGATGTATATCTTGCCGTCTTTCTCCTCCAGCTTATTCTCTTCGTAGTTACGAATCACCCTGCGGTACAATGCTATGTTCTGTGGAGTCAACTGTACCGTTGTTCCTTCTTTAGGTATAGATATTGGTCCGAAATTATCTCTGTTGAATTTGAAATTAGTGCTATCGTGAGGAAATACACCTAGTTCCATAACCACACCTTTAGGATATACGAATGGCTTCACCTCTACGCCCATCTTGGTCAGTTGGTCTGCCTGAACGTTTTCCAGAAAATATACATTGTTGATACCTCCTGTGTAAGTAGGTGGAACGGCTTCAATTTCGTTGTCATTGATAAAATCAGATGCCGCTGCTCCGCCCTTGGCACTTACCATGTATTGTAATTTCTGGTGAGGGTATCTTACGCTTGGGGCATCGTTTACAAACAATACACCATCCTTCACTTCTATTTTGTCTCCCGGAACACCTACACAACGCTTTATGTAGTTTTCCTTTTTATCTACCGGTCTTACCAATAGTTTGAATCTGCTTTTCAGTGCTTCTCGGTCATTACCAAAATACTCCCTGAGTGCAGTATAATAATCATCTGCCGGATGGTCTTCCATAACGGTATCGCCGGCCGGGTAGTTAAATACCACAACATCATTGCGCTCTACATGGCCAAAGCCCGGAATACGGTGGTATTTCCACTGTACACCACTTATATACGATACACCACCTGTAAGTGGAAGTGAATTATGTACCAATGGCACAGCCAAAGGTGTCATAGGTATACGTGGTCCGTAAGAGAGCTTACTTACAAACAGATAGTCATTGACAAGCATGCTGCCCTCCATAGACCCTGTAGGTATAGTATAAGCCTCAAACACCAATGTGCGGATAAGCGTAGCCGCCACTATGGCGAATACACCTGCGTCAACCCATTCGCGCCATACCGGCTTTTTTTTCTTATTTTTCTTTTTCGGGTCTTCCCCTTCGGTAACTTTTTTATTCAGCAATGCCATGAGGGCTAATATATTAATGCGCTCAAAAGTAATACTTCCTTTACATTATCTTATATATCATAAAGTAGTAAAGAGAGTTTTAACAAAATGGTGAAGTAACGTTAGTATGTAAAATAGTACTATTGCCATAAAAAGAATAGGATATCCCTGAAGATATCCTATTCTTTTTATGCGGCTTTGATTACGATTTTTTGGGTGTCTCCTTCGATTTTAAAATTCCATTGGCAGTTTCCAAAAACGTATATACTTCCTTTCCGGCCTCTGCTCTCGGATAGCCCAATGAACCTAGCGGAAGGATATTGAAACTATTTACAGTGGCATTTTTCTCCATATTGAATATCCATACTGTTGGATAACCCTGCACTTTAAAGAATTGCTGCAGGCTGTTATTCTGCTTCACCAGCTCTTCCGGTAATTGTTTGGTTCTAGGGAAGTCTAGCTCTAATAATATTACATTTTTCTTCGCCCATGCCTGAAACTCAGGTTTGTCTATCACATCGTGTTCCAGTTTATGGCACCAACCACACCAGTCGCTACCTGTAAAAAATCCGAAGATAGGTTTCTTCGTTTTGGCAGACTGTTCTTGTGCTTTATTTATGTCTGTATACCAAGTGAGCCCGTTTTTCTGTGTTTGTGCATTGACGTTGATGTGTGAAAACAGAACGATCAATAAGCCCAATAATCTGATTTGTAGTTTCATATATCGTTATTTACGAAGTTGTGGTACTGCCGGATTTGTTAAATAATCTCTAGAGCAATAATTGCACCAAACTTCAAAATTAAGTAGTTACGGACAAAAATAGGATATCAAAGTATTGAAAAAAGCGTAATCAGCATTTTAATATGTAATAGATATTTAGATATTTTACATTACTCGCCAAAATCTAAAACAGCATCTTCGGAAAAGGTAGTATGTGGCTGAACAGAGAGCCCCATTCTATTATAATCCTTATTCAAACAATTGATTCTGTGACCTAGGCTAGGCACACCTGCATCAATAAGTAAACTCATCACCACATCAAGCGCATTCAACTTTCCAAATGAAATATTTTCGCCAAATGCACCTTCCAGATCCGGGCAGCCTGATAGTTTCCGGTCGTGTGTTTCAATCCCTTTTTCGCCTATGCTTTTAGCATGGCAGTAAGCCAGTTCATATAAAACACTATCAGGGTAAAGCAACGGTAAGGTGGTTAATTTATTGAGGTCTGCAACAAGCGATTTTTTATTCCCTTCAAAACTTTCGTCTTCAGCATACCCATTTGCCCCCTCGTAGCTGGCAGCATAAGTACTGGCAAACAATCTTGGATTAATTCTGGCTAAGTTCAGGTAATAGAATATTTTCTTTTCCTTGTCTGTGAGTTGTGTATTGTTGGCAGTAGCACACTTAGTATATGCCGGTTTATTCCATTCATTTTTAAAACGCTCATCTAGCTCAGCCATTGTAACCTTTTCTTTCTCAAAACCAAAAGTTACAGTTTGAGCATGAGTCTTAGTCATTGGTGTTGCGCAGACACCCAAAAACACAATAAGTAAACCCCGGAGCAAGTGTTTCATTATGATTTTTTAAACAAATCTAACATTTAGATGGGTGTATTACTTTGCTTCTGAGCAGTGTTAACAACACTTATAGTATTTCATTACAATCCTCATATAAATATGCGCACAATCAAACTCGCTTCAAAAGTTTTGCTCAGCGTTTCTTCTTCTGCATATTCTTCTCCACCCTGAATTTCACAATTCTGGTGATGAGATCTATTGGCATTGGTTCCGTAATTGGAAACTGTACAGACCCTTTCCCTCCTTTATATACAGATAGCTCTTCTTTGAAAGACTCAATGCCTTGTGGTGCAGGATAGAATCCTATATGATTGGTAAACGCTGCAAAATGTACCAGATTGCCATTCAACACAAATGTGGGCATAGCATACTTTATAGCTTCTGTTGCTTCAGGCGCAGCAGCTTGTATTGTTTTCCTCACTTGTTGTAATATTGCCTGAACATGCTCTGGGAACCCGGCAATATAATCATCTATATTTTCTGCATGGTTATTCATCGTTCCTGCCATAGTTACCACAAAGCTGGTTACTGTTTTTCCATTACAGTCTTCAGGTTGCTTAGTCCTGTTGCTATGTCATCGCCTACCATCTTGTCCATATTCATGAACAATAGCATAATATTCATTGGGTAGGCCATTTTTGAGTGAAATGCCCATGATACTTTGGTCTCGTTAGCATTTTTAGCTTCTGTACTCATATAAGCAGTAGCTCTGCCCTCAAATGGACGAATAAAGTGAATGGCCAAATCCATTTGTTTGCCATCAGTGAGTTTGGTTATTTCCTGTTCGCCTGCACCTACATTTTTATTTTGGCTGTCCCAACTCATTTTGCTTCCTACAGTTCCGTCTGTGCCTGTGTATCCCTTTTTTGCATTAGGGTCCATCATTACCCATTTGCTGTAGTTGTCTTGATTTTTGAGATGCTTGATATAATCAAATACTTGCTGCGATGGTTTGTTGATGGTTACATCACGAACAATATCATATTCCTTTTTGGTGAAGATGGGTATGATGAACACCAAAGCTATAATCACACCAATTATAATAAGTATCATTTTCATCGTTTTATTTTTTAGACCTGTGTACAAAACTAATATGTATTGTCAGAAAAAGAAATAAAATCAACAATTATAAGAATCTGAGTATACGTATGCCGTCTATGATATAAAGATTACCTCCCGGTCTGCCTCCTTCTGAATAAATCTCTTCTCCTCTTTTACGTTGATAAATGCCCGGGTAAAGCGCTGCTATCTCATTGATTGTAGTCACAGGAATTATTTTCAGATCATTACTACTAAATACACGCCTGCCTTTGGGTGGTTCAATTCTTTTCACCGGGTTTATGTAACCTGAATTACATTTTTCTATAATGTATATGTTTTTTATAATGTCCCTTGGTCGCACACTGTCTTGAGCTTCCTTTGTCTGAGCCCCGCTACATACCGCTATGCAACTCAATAGAAATGTCATTATTGTTCTCATAAAATGTATTTAATATAATGACGTTTTTTTATGTGCTTTTCTTTGGTGCTTATACCAAATATACACATATCGCACCTGAATACTGCATCATTGGTGATACTATATATTTAGTACCTTCAAAGTAGCATTAAATGCATTGAGCAATGAACATTATGAAAATAACACCGGCACCCGGTGCATACAACTTTCAATTATTAATAAAGAACATTTTAGCATACTCACTTATTCTGGAGCCGGAGCGAGAGATTGTTTACAGTAACAAAAGCAGATATAATTATTATACGCTCAATAAGCGTGTTCGCCAACTGGCAAATGTTTTGCAAGAACTAGGTTTAGATGGAGGGGCTACAGTTGCCGTGATGGATTATGATAGTCATCGTTATTTGGAATGTTATTTTGCAGTACCAATGACCGGCAATGTATTGCACACAATCAACTGGCGGCTCTCTCCTGCGCAAATCCTCTATACCATTCGCCACGCTAAAGATGAGATTATCATTGTTCATGAAGATTTTTTGCCGATAATAGAAGGTTTTGCCGGTCAAATGCCTAGTGTAAAACATATCATTGTCACTACAGACGATATTGCGACTGTAAAGAATAATTTTCTGCACTACGAACCACTCTTGCGTTCATCTTCGGAGGAATACACCTTTCCCGATTTTGACGAAGAGGCGATTGCCACAATGTTTTATACTACCGGTACTACCGGAGACCCTAAGGGCGTCTATTACTCACACAGACAGTTGGTACTGCATACATATCATTTGGCCGCTTCTTTCGGTTTTGTTGCCGGGGCTACCGGTCGCATGAGTAGCGACGATGTGTATATGCCACTTACCTCTATGTTCCATGTGCATGCATGGGGTTTTCCATATTTGGCTACTATGTATTCTTTGAAGCAGGTCTACACCGGTAAGTTCGATGCGGGTAATGTTTTGCAACTCATTCGTGATGAGCGACCTACATTTTCACACTGTGTACCTACCGTGTTGCAGATGTTGTTTAAAAAGGAAGAAGAAATGCCTACCGATTTCAGCGGGTGGAAGATAATATCGGGTGGAGCTGCGCTGTCAGAGTCGCTGGCGAAGAGAGCATTGGAACGGGGTATTGATATAAGAGCCAGCTATGGCATGTCTGAGACATGCCCTGTTATTTGCGGTGCCTACATTCCGCTTAGTTGTAAAGACAATGATATGGCATGGCAAACCGCTAACAGAACCAGAACCGGTATTCCTCCGGCATTTGTTGAAATGAGAGTTGTTGATGAAGAAGGTAATGATGTGCCACATGATGATATTGCTAAAGGAGAGATAATAGTTCGGGCGCCATGGCTTACACAGGGATATCTGCACGATCATGAGCGTGGCGCACAGCTTTGGGCAGGTGGCTACTTACACACAGGCGATGTGGCTACGGTAAACAAGCATAATTCAATCCGTATTGCAGATCGTATTAAAGATGTAATTAAAAGCGGGGGAGAGTGGATTTCCTCTATTGCATTGGAAAACTATATCGGTCTGCACCCGTATGTAGCAGAAGTAGCAGTAGTTGGTATTGTAGATGCTAAATGGGGCGAAAGACCTTGCGCACTTGTTGTGCCTGCAGCCGGACATACACTCACCACTGAAATGCTGCAAGAGCATTTGCAACAGTATATTGATAATGGCGAAATGAGTAAGTGGGCATTACCGGAACGTTTTGAATGGGTTGCTGCCATCCCCAAAACAAGCGTAGGTAAAATTGACAAGAAGGAAATTAGAAGATTGCTTAATGAGTAAACATTACAAATCTGCTCCAATAAAAATAGCGTAGGGTTTCTGCCCTACGCTATTTTTATAAAAAGTTGTGATTTACTCCCAATCAGGGTATTCGGCATTCCACTTTATTTTGTCGCCAAGCTTACCTAATCCAAACATTTTATTGAGTGCAAAATTGAGTCCGATCTCATTATATGCTCCGGCTATGTGGTAATAGGAGCGACCATAATGGACCTGTATACTATTCAAATTAAGAGACACTCCAAATGCAAAACCTGCTGAGCCTGTTTTGGTTTTGATAACCATTTCCCTGCGGCGCAAATCATTATAAGATGCAGTTATTACCAGGCGCTTACCAAGTGATAATTCTGCTCCGAATATAAAATGACGAAATAGCTTTTCGCCAAATGTACTTTTGGTAGCTGAGGAGTCTGTTGTGCCCAATAAGCCTGTTCCGGTATTGTCTGCCGGGTTATTGTACTGCACATCCCATTCATATAAATGATGAATAGTAGCAAACACGCGCAATGGCATGTGTTTAAAACGCTTAGAAATACCCAATTGTAAATCAAATGGAAGTGGTTCTGCAGGGTTGGTTGGTATATATTTTTTCAGTGTGCCTCCCATATTTTTGGCAACAATACCAAAGTCAATCAGCGATGCAGTGTCATAATAATTCACGCCAACATCCATAAGCGCAGCTGTGGCAGTAGCATCATAAAGTGATGAATGCGCCATTTTTATCGAGGCACCATATCGCCAGTGTTGCAAATAGCTGCGAGATGCACCTACAGTTACTGCATAATCTACCGCATGAAAATCGCCATATATATTCCCTAGATTATCAGTATTCTCAAAAGAACCGTAATTCAGGTACTGTACAGCACCGAAGAAGGATGTGCTGATTTTAGGTACATAATAACCATATTGCAGATTGATGATTTTAATATCACCATAAAAGCTATTGTAGCTAAGTCCCAGCTCATTATGCAAACCCGGGCGCATCAATGCAGGGTTTTGTGGCACCAGCGATATGTCATTTTCAGGGTTGGCAACGCTGATTCCTCCTAATGCCGAAACATGAGGTGAATTGGACATATTCAGGAATTCAAATGAAGACTGACCGCCCACAACCTGCCCTGTTGCCAGCCGGCAACATAACAATCCAACAAGTGCTAAAGTATATTTCATGCTTCGCATATCTCTAAAACGTACCACAAACATGATTATTGCAGTCTATGCAAAAATATTGTATTCAGGCTTACGAACTCCTGAAAATAAAAATGCCGCATGAATATCTGTTCATACGGCATTTTTAAATATTAAGTTAATTACTACTGAATTGTGTTTGCCTTTGTAATATCTTCTACTATTGGTGTACTTACTCCTGTGAAAGAGAAACCTCCGTCGTGAAACAAATTCTGCATAGTTACCATGCGCGTATAATCACTGAACAACATTGTGCAGAAATTAGCACAATCTTCAGCACTTGCATTACCTAATGGTGACATTTTTTCTGCATAATCCAGAAATACATCGAATCCGGCAACACCTGAACCTGCAGTGGTTACTGTTGGAGACTGAGACACTGTGTTTACTCTTACTTTTTTAGCAAAGCCATAGTGATAACCAAAGCTACGTGCAATGCTTTCCAGCATAGCCTTAGCATCTGCCATATCATTATAACCAGGGAAGCTACGCTGAGCAGCTATGTAACTCAATGCCACAACAGAACCCCACTCATTAAGTGCATCTGCTTTTTTAGCTGCCTGAAGCACTCTGTGCAATGAAAGCGCAGAGATATCAATGGTTTTCAGGAAGTTCTCGTAATTAGTTTCAGTGTATGGGAAGTTCTTGCGCACGTTTGGTGACATACCGATAGAGTGCAGCATGAAGTCAATCTTTCCACCATGAATTTCCATTGCTTTCTGCATCAGGTTGTCCAGATCAGCAGTAGATGTAGCATCAGCAGGTATTACAGTAGCATTACACATTGCAGCCAGTTCATTGATCTTACCCATGCGCAGCGCTATCGGCGCGTTAGATAATGTGATCTCAGCACCTTCGGCTACGCAAGCCAGTGCAGTTTTCCATGCTATAGAGCGCTCATCGAGTGCGCCGAATATGATACCTTTTTTTCCTTTCAGCAGTTGGTGTGACATAAAATCTATTGTTTACGAGGTGTAAATATAGCAAATAACCCTTACCACAGAAAAGAGCGACAGTAATAGCCGCTCTTTTCAATCTAAAATCATCAAAAATTATATTGTTATCAGTGCTGTATCTCTATTTTTTTCATTGGGAACACTGCTTCGCTACTCTGAGTTTTCAGGTAATATATACCTGCAGGCAGGTCACGCGTATTCATATTTATACTAAAATCTTTAATGACACCACTCATTACCTTGCGACCAAGACAATCGTAAAGTGTAACATCCACTGGTTTTCTTGTGCCAAAGGTGATAACTGTTATATTAATATTGTTCGTTGCAGGGTTTGGAGAAACTATGACTTCTCCCGGAGTGGAAATCGCAGTATAGACTTGTTCAGTCATTGCAGCAGTAGAGTCAAGTATAGAAATGATGTTCATTTTATCCAGATAAAAACCTGAATAATTAACGCCACCATCGCCAACAAGGGTGAATCGAACATTTATTTTACTTCCCAAATAGTCACTGAGGTTCATTTCTTCTTGTGCCCAGTCCGGGTGTTGACCATCATAAATCGGTTCGCCGGAAAGTTGGTTTGCAGTACCCGGCTTGGTATAGCGACCGCACAATGGCTGCCAGTTATTAACGCCGATTGGTGATGCCTCTACTACCAGATAGTCGTATGACGACTCAATTCCCCAACGACAGTAGAAATACATGAATGAATGAATTGCATGACTCAGATCTACTGTATCTATCAATTGTAATGCGGCACTCACATTGTCGTCATAATTGCTGCATGGCGTAGCGCTACTGCCCAATGATGCAGATGAGGTGTAGTGAATAGTATTGCACACACTCCAGTTATTGCTGCTCCAGTCGGTTAGTGTATTCGTTGCCGGCTCTACATCTTTTGTATATCGACCTCTGTAAAAGCTTATAGTGTCACGTTGCACATAATATCCATTGTCAATTTTCAACTCGTAACGGATAAGTGCTCCATTAGGTGTAGCAGCATCTAATACATATCCTATAGAGTCATGTATTGTTTGTAGCATAGTTAACCCTGTATATACATGAGGTGTTGGTGATATGACCAATCGGCTGTCTAATGAAGTGGCAGATACTGTAAATGTAGCTGTGTCAGGGTACCCCAGGCGTTGCAGGTCATAATGGAACTGACCAATAAGGGCAGTCGATATTTTTTCATCAGTAGCAGTAAGGGATGCAAATGGGAGTAACAATGTGGCTGCATTAATATTTGTTCGCAGATTATTAATGCAATCAGGAATAATATTGACACTTGGTGTATAAAAGCCGAAATCAGACAATCCTGTTTCCGGAGTCATGCTCAGTATCTTGTTCTTGGTGGTCTGTTCGCCATAGCCCCAGTCGTCGCTATCGCCATTGGTTACATAGCCAACTGTCTGGTCGCCGGTGCCATATCGGTAAGGGGTATGATCGGTAAGAAAGCTACCATAAGCTACAAATTGCGATGAGTCTGGCGTGAGCAGAGAGCCTATATATCCCCATGGGTAAATAAGGTCATTGCCATAAGTGTGATAATTGAGTGTAGTCTTAAAGTGGTGTGTCTCACCGAAGAATTTCATCGCCTGTGTCTCCGGTTCAGAGAAGCCTGCAGTACCTCTGTATGTTTCGCTGTTGGTCATCGGGCTTGAGCCAATATTGTCATATCCCCAGTTGAAGCCATAGTTACGGTTCAGATCTACACCTTTTGTAGCATCTGCATTTATTCGTCTGTTCTTACGCCATAGACCACCGCCTGTTGGGTTGGTAGAGATGTTATATAGCAGACCATCAGGGTTTACACATGGCACAAAGTATAGTTCCGTGTTGTCTATGATTGTTTTAATATGTGGATCTGTATTATAATGCTCCAGCAAGTACCACAGATAGTATATGGTAGATGAAATAGTGCCGGGTTCGCGGGCATGATGAAGTGCTGTATAGAGCATTTGTGGTTTTGCCGGCTGATCTACAGATGGGTTATTGGACACTCTTACCCAGTATATTGGACGGCCTTCAATGGAGTGGAAAGTGTCTATAGGTGTGCGAACACTGATAAGCCCCGGATAAAGCAATTGCATAGAGTCTAGTATGGTCAGCATTTCTGTATAAGTGAAATAGCCACCATAACTGCCTAAATGAAAATGGGCCGGTGCATCTAGCGCTGGCCCTGGGTTACAATTTGTTGAGGTTGTTGTTTTTTCTCCTTTTGCCGGTTGTTTGTTTTGGTCACGATAGTGTTTCGACACATCTTTGATGATAATCTGTACCTTAAATCCTGCTTTGCGAATCGCTTTCAGCTCTGTTGCAGAGAAATCAGTGATAAAAAAGGTATTCTTTTTATACTCACCATGGTCTACTGCTACACCCAATGCAGAAAGATCGCGAATGGTATGGTCCTTTGCGTTCAGATATATTTTCGCCCGCGAGTATCGTTCTTGTGGTTGTGCAAATGCACAAGTGACGCAGATAATAAATACTAATATTAAGCGTATTGACTTCATAATAACCGTTTAATTGATGTGTACTATAAATGTATGCATTATTATGGGAATATGGCTCATTCTGAAGTGCTGGCGACCATATTTTATCATCATAGACACACAAAAAAAGTGCAGCAATTTTGCTGCACTTTGTAATGATATAATGGGTAAGTACTAAGATGCTTGTTTCAATTCGCCATAACCGC
>CANGMZ010000095.1 GCA_947454715.1 Chitinophagaceae bacterium | reverse complement strand
TGTGGCCATACCTCCATGGTCAGTTCCTGAATCAGTGGAATATCACCGGTGCTTGCTTTTCGTATTTGTAACATGTTGCTTGTTAGGATTTTTGGTTCGAACTCCCCCAATTGGTAAGAAATCTGTCTAGCTGATAAGTGTCGTATTTCTTCTTGTCCGCTTTCATCCTGTCTGTGTCGGTTGCCGTTAGTCGGTTGCCATTTTCGTCTAACACAATTAGCACAGGATAGCCAACGTCTTTAGGGCAAGACAATGCACTTAATGTTGCCACATTTTTATTCAGTGGGCTGAAATTGATTAAATCCAGTTCATAGTAAAGTTTCAGGTACTTACTGTTTTGCAAGTCATTGTACAACAGTTCGCTCCAGTAATTCCAATCGCCACCTACAATTATCAAAACGCGTTTATGTGCGTTTTTTGCTCGTGCTATAGTTTCTTTAAGCTCTTTTTCTGCATCAATATTGGGGTCAAATAGATATTTATAGTGTACAGGCTTTTTTACTTCCTGTGAAAAACTTATTTTTGATGCAGCTATAACAACAAAAAGGAGCAGAAAAAGTCTTTTCATGTTTCAAAGTTATATCAAATTATTAGTTTTAACTGTCATTAATAGCCGGAAATGAAAAGGAATATTCGTTACATATTTGCTATTGCCGTATTATGTATTGCAGGGTTCTCATCTTGCAAAAAGAACTATCATTGCCAGTGTACCTACAATAATCAGATTAAGTCAATCACCGATCTTGGTTCTCAGACCAAGGACGATGCTACTACGGCTTGCGAGGCAAAAGACAGCACCATTACCGGTGAAAAGTGGACTTGCACCATCTATTAATATTGTCTATTTATAATTATTGAGCATGCACTGCCCGGTCTGTCCGGTGTTATCTTTATGCCTGTCAATTAATAAAAGACCGTTATTTTTTCTTCAAATTTGTTTCCCCAAACAATACCATTATATCTTTGCACAATGGCAGATTTACTAGATTTTGATCCTAATTCGGTAGGACTCAAATCAAACAACATATTTGGCTTGCCTTTCTCAGAGGAACAGGCACAATTGGTATTACTTCCTGTTCCTTGGGAGGTTACGGTTTCTTATCGTGTAGGTACAGCGCAGGGACCGGATCATATTTTCGACGCAGCTATGCAGGTAGATCTTTTTGATCCTGAAATCATTGATGGATGGAAGAAAGGTTTTTACATGTTGCCGGTAGATAAGAACATTCGTAAAAAGAGTGACTATCTCCGCCAGTGTGCTGAGTTGATACTCTCTCACATGGTAGAAGGTGGTGACGTTGCAGATAATGAGCAGCTCTCCAATAAACTCACAGAGATCAACCAAAACGGAGAAGTGCTTCGTGATTGGGTATATGAAATGACTGCTAACCTATTGAAAAAAGGTAAAAAAGTAGGACTTATTGGTGGTGACCATAGTACGCCATTAGGTTTTATTAAGGCTCTGGGTGACGTACACAGCGACTTCGCAGTGCTGCAGATAGATGCTCATGCTGATTTACGCATTGCTTACGAAGGCTTTACATATTCTCACGCTTCAATTATGTACAATGTACTGAAAGAAGTGCCTCAGGTTAAAAAACTGGTGCAAGTGGGTATCCGCGATTATTGCAATGAGGAGTTAGAAATGATTCAGCAAAGCAATGGTAGAATTAAAACATTCTTTGATAAAGACATCAAGGAGCAACAATATGAAGGCGCTACCTGGAAACAGATTTGCCAGCAAATTATAGAGGCATTACCACAGAAAGTATATATCAGTTTCGACATAGATGGTCTTGACCCTAAATTGTGCCCTAATACAGGCACTCCTGTACCGGGTGGTTTTGAAACAGATCAAATATTTTACTTATTCAAATTATTACACCAATCAGGAAAGGAAATAATTGGCTTTGACCTCAACGAGGTCTCAAATGGCTTCAACACCGGAGAGGGTATAGATGCTATTGTTGGGGCTCGCGTATTGTTCAAATTGTGCAATTACATGGTAGCTTAAATTTCTTTAATTAATAATTAATAAAATGGGCTTAATAGATATATTAAGCCCATATCATTGTGTTTAGACCTTAGTTTGAACCTATTTATTCATATATTTACCACATTATGAGACTACGGATACTATCCCTTATCTGTGTTTGCATGTACTTTACGGGGTCTGCGCAAACCTTTTTAGGGCTTTACGGAACTGAAAACTGTGTTACCCAAATTAGGGATAACCCTGCATTTGTGGTCCATGAAGATCGTGCTCAAATAAATTTTCTTACTGTAGGGGGAGAAATTGGTGGTAATGCATTAATGTTCAAAAAAGGCATCTATAAGTCGTTCACTACAGGTGAAGCTACAATGGATAAGGACTATTACAGAAGCTACGATAAGCATAGTAAAACTATGTGGGGAAACATGGAGGTAATAGGCCCCGGTGCATCTGTTTTAGTGAAGAAAAAATACTTTTTTGCAGTAACTACAGGTATGCGCTACCTTATGAATTCAGACAATCTGGATAATAATGTATTCCGCATCATGGGTGTTAATTCTTATGTAGATACCAACCTTACTGATTCTTTTAAAGTGAAGAACTTTGCAATTACTGCACAGGTGTTCAGCGAGTTAAACCTTACTTATGCCGGATACTTGTATCAGAGTGAAGATTACACATTGGTAGGTGGCGCTACAGTGAAGGTCTTGAACGGAATTGCTGCTGCCGGTTTGGGTATTGAAGATGCTTCTTTTAAAACGTATAACAATGATGGTGTAGCGCACAATGTTATTGGCACTGCCAATGTAGCGTTTACTCCACTGGCTAATAAGTGGGCAATCACTAATAACCCGTTCACGTCTTTGCGCAACCCAGCTAATAATATGGGAGTGGGCGCAGATTTGGGCGTAGTTTATTACATGAACCCTAACGAAACTTTGTTTAGAAGACGTGGCTATATTTCCCGTTTGGCATTGTCAATAACAGATATTGGTAGCATTTCTTATTCGGCATCATCTACCTCAGGAAAATATACAGTCAATAATAAAGATATTGACCTAAAAAGCGTTCAGAATAACAGTGATGTTACTTTCGGCACGCGCATTTTTAATGATTATCTCATAGATACAGTAGCAAAACCATCAGGAAGCACAAAGAAGGTAAAATTTGGTTTGCCTACAGCTTTGCACCTGAATGGTGACTTTAAGATTGAAGATCGCTTTTGGGTAAATGCTAATGTATTGATCAATCTGCGTAAAGTGGATGCAGAAAACTTATCTAATCATTACATCTCTACGCTAACAGTTACACCTCGTTACACATTCGGTCAGTTCGCAGTTTCTGTGCCTTTTTCATTCAATGTTCAGAAACAAGGGTACATGGGGCTTATTTTGTTTGCCGGTCCTGTTTACATAGGCTCCGGTTCTCTTTTGCAGATGACGGCATCTAATAGTATTAATAATCTTAATCTTTTTGTAGGCTCTAGCCTGCGTATCAAGCCAAAGAGGCAGAAAGAGAAAGATGCAATGATGATGTAAACAAACAACAATTATGAAACGTATTCTTCTATTTATATTCACTGTTTTTGTTTGTGTTTTTGCAGCATGTAAAAAAAACACATCATCATCGGGTGTGCAGATGTCCGCTGTTATCAATAACAGACCATGGGCCTCTTCATCTTCCAATGTATCAATTGATAAATCTTCAGGTTTACACATTACAATAACTGCAGATTCAGCTAATACACACATGAAATTGGATATTGGTAATTATGCAGGTGCAGGTACCTATCTTATTTCAGACTCCGGTAACACTGCTGTTTACACAAGTTATACAAACGGAGTAGGTAGTGCAGCGCATAAGGCAACTTCCGGTAACATCACGGTCACCGCAGCTACATCAAACGGCGTTAACCAGAACGGAATCAAGGGGACATTTGAATTTTTGGCAGACAGTGTGTTTGTAACAACCGGCAATTTCGATGTTAAGATGAATCTTAATTAAAAACGGCTGATTCTGTATATAAATCAATAGTTTACATTCACCCGGTTGTAGCCCAGGCCTTCATTTATGGCAACATAAATAGGTATCCGTTTTCAAGAAATTATAACATTTCGCCATCTGCTTTTAATTTTTAATTTTTAATTTTTCAGTTAATTTTGGCTCATGTCTATAAAGGTCTCTTCGCTCAGTAAATTATATGATACGCAGAAAGCGGTTGATAATATTTCTTTTGAACTGAAGAAAGGAGAGATTGTTGGTTTTCTCGGACCTAATGGCGCCGGTAAGTCAACAACTATGAAGATGATTACCGGTTATTTGCCTCCAACCTCAGGCACAGCCTTGGTTTGTGGCTTTGATGTGCAGGAGCAACCTATGGAAGTTCGCCGTAGGGTAGGGTACTTGCCGGAAGCTAATCCGCTTTATTACGAAATGTATGTAAGGGAATATCTGGAATTCAGTGCAGGTATACACAAAATAGTAAAAGACAGAAAGAAAAAGATAGAGGAAATGGTTGATATGACCGGCCTCACAAAAGAAGCACATAAGAAAATAGGGGCTTTATCTAAAGGTTACAAACAGCGTGTTGGCTTGGCACAGGCTATGTTGCATGACCCTGAAGTATTGATTCTTGATGAGCCTACAACCGGTCTCGATCCTAATCAGATCATTGAAATTCGTGAGCTGGTAAAGAAAATAGGTGCAGAAAAGACAGTATTATTATCTACCCACATCATGCAGGAGGTACAGGCTATGTGTAGCAGGGTCATTATCATTAATAATGGTCAGATTGTAGCAGATGACTCTATAGAACATTTGAGAGGTGCTGCCACAACACAAGATGTTTTAGTGGTATCGTTCGATAAGAGTATTGATGAGTCTTTGCTCAAGAAGCTCAGAAATATGTCCTCTTTTGAAAAAATCGGCGATAATAAATTTAAGTTGGTCAGCAAAGATGCAGAAGAGCTTCCTCGTGAACTCATGCAGTGGGCACTTGACCAGCGCGTGAATATCACTTCTATGCAGGCAGAAGTTCACACCCTTGAAGATGTGTTCAGAAAACTGACGAAGTAAGTATTTTACAATAACAAGTATACATTGTAATTTTTACATTTCGTTTATTGGTTTATGTCATTCGTTGATTGACATGGGGCGTATAACTGCATTCCTCATTGTTAAAAAACATTTTAATAAAACCTATCCCTCCTCATTCCGTTAAAAACGGTTAATATTGCATACAATTATGAAGCGTTTAGCCATATTAGGGTCTACCGGGTCTATCGGTACGCAGGCACTCGATGTCGTTGCGGCACACCCTGCTTTATTTGAAGTGGAAGTGCTCAGTGCGCATAGTAATGCGACTTTACTGATAGAACAGGCAAAAAGGTTCAAACCTAATGCCGTAGTAGTTACCGACGAATCGAAGTACAAAGAAGTAAAAGACGCACTGATGATGTTACCTGTAAAGGTATTCTCAGGGCACAAAGCATTGGCAGAAGTAGTGCAGTGGGATACTGTAGATACTGTATTGGGTGCCGTATTGGGCTTTGCAGGTCTGCACTCCATATTGGCAGCTATTGATGCCGGTAAGCGCATAGCACTTGCCAACAAGGAAACGCTGGTAGTAGCAGGTGAGCTGGTAATGGCTCGTGCAAAAGAAAAGGGTGCAGTAATCATTCCTGTTGATAGTGAGCATTCTGCAATTTTCCAATGCTTGGTAGGCGAAGATATCAGTAAGGTTGAAAAAGTGATATTAACAGCATCAGGTGGCCCGTTTTTAGGTCGCAAGCCCAACTATCTGGTCAATGTTAAAGCCTCACATGCATTGCAGCACCCTAACTGGGTGATGGGTGCTAAAATCACTATTGATAGTGCTACCCTTATGAATAAGGGATTAGAAATTATTGAAGCTAAATGGCTGTTTGGTCTTGAAAATGATCAGATAGATGTGGTTATACATCCGCAGTCTGTAATACACTCTATGGTGCAGTTCACTGATGGTTCAGTGAAGTCGCAAATGGGTTTACCGGATATGAAATTACCTATCCAGTATGCTATTGCATTTCCAGAGCGTATTCATAATGACTATAAAAGACTGGATTTCAAAGATTTCCCTAAATTGTCTTTCGAAGCGCCTGATTATAAAACGTTCCGCAACCTTGCCTTGGCTACAGATGCCTTGAAAAAAGGTGGTAATGCACCTTGTGTGCTAAATGCCGCTAATGAGGTAGTTGTGAATGCGTTTTTGCAGAATAAGGTCGGTTTCCTGGAGATGAGTGAAATGATAGAAAAAACCCTGGAATGCATGACCTTTATTGATCATCCTACTATGGATGATTATATTGAGACAGATAAAGAAGCGCGCATACAGGTAACAGAGTTCCTGAAAAAGAGTCAATTGTCAATTTATTAAGTTTCTAACAACATTTATGTCTTTACATCCGGTTTTATTAATGTCAGGTGGCCTTATGCAGGCATTACAGCTATTGGCAGGGCTATCTTTCCTTATTGTTTTACACGAATTCGGTCATTTCTTTTTTGCTCGCTTGTTTAAGACTCGAGTTGAAAAATTTTATCTTTTCTTCGATTTCCTTTTCCCTTTTTCAGGGTTGCTCAATTTCTCTTTATTAAAGAAGAAAAAAGGAGATACGGAATACGGTATTGGTTGGTTTCCACTAGGTGGTTATGTGAAGATTGCCGGAATGGTAGATGAAAGTATGGACAAAGAAGCCCTCTCTAAGCCACCGGAACCATGGGAATATCGCTCTAAGAAAGCTTACCAGCGTTTGTTCATTATGTTGGGTGGTATCATTATGAATGTGTTGATCGCTATTGTGTTGTATGTCATCATTTTTGGTGTGTGGGGGGAGTCTTACATACCTATGGAAAATGTAAAGAACGGTATTGCTGTTGATAGTATTGGTCAGAGTATAGGTTTGAAAAATGGCGATAAGATTAAAGCAATAGATGGCAAGACTATCACGCGCTTTAATGAAATTCCGCTTGCATTGATCTTGCATAAGGAAAATGCCGCTATCGATATTACCCGCGATGGTAAAGACACTTCAATTAAAATACCTTTTGGTACAGTAAGTAAACTGATTAAGGCAGACCGTAATAACATTATCAGTGTACGCACGCCTGCAGTAGTAGATAGCGTATTTAAAGGTTCTTTAGCTGATGCTGCGCACTTCAAAAAAGGCGATAGCATTATTGCTATTAATGGTCAGACTATATTATTTAACAATGATTTTGCAGATTACAAAGCTGCAAACTATGGTAAGCCATTAGCAATTACATTGATAAGAGATGGTAAGTTAGATACGCTTAATACGGTTATTCCTAAAGATTCAATCTTAGGTTTGGGTTGGGCTACTTCCGGTAAGTACTTTGTGCAAGTGAAGTATACGCCTGTACAAGCAATAGGCAGAGGAATGAGTGCAACGGTAAGCAAACTTCAGATATATGTTGCCCAGTTTAGATTATTTGGCTCTAAAGAGGTGAAAATCAATCAGAGTATGGGTGGGTTTTACTCAATGGGTAAGATGTATGCACCTGAATTTAACTGGTTAGACTTCTTGCAGTTGACAGCATTTATCTCTATTGCATTGGCATTCATGAATCTGTTGCCTATTCCGGGTCTCGATGGAGGTTATGTAATATTCTTATTGTTTGAAATGATAACAGGTAAGAAGGTAAGCGAGAAGGTAATGGAAGTAGCTACAACTGTAGGTTTGGTTATTCTGCTTGCGCTTATGGTCTATGTAAATGGGTTAGATATCTTGCGAATATTCCATGTGAAATTATAATACAGAATTGTTTAAATATTAAAATGGGTTGCATCAGCTGATGCAACCCATTTTGCTTTTATTGACTAACAATTAATATATTCTATTCCTGCCTTACCCTTATTAATTTGGTAGTAATTTCTTTTTTGTTGTTCGGGAAAATTTTTCTGAAGTGGTCTACTGTACTTTGTGCTGCCTGAATAGTTGTTGTAGGCTTGGCAGGTAATTTTTTCTCAGCAGCTATTGAGCTGAGCAACCCGAGTGTTTTGGTCTTTACTGTGCTTTGATTACTCAGGTCAACGGTGATATCTCCTGCATAATATACCTTATTGGCTTCTTTAATATTCATACTGATGTATCCCTTCTCAATATTGATCAGGTGTATGCTGTATTGAGCAAATTCTATTTGAGCCAGAGGGTTTTTGCCTATTGGCAGTTTTATGCAGAAATAACCACTATCATCGAGCGATACACCTCGTGTGCCCAATATGGTCTCATTAAACAGTATAGCTATCGTTTTCTTATCCGGTATTGGCTTTCTGCTAATGAGTATTAATCTCCCGAAGACAATAGACTCATTAGGTTTTACATCAAGCGGATCTTTAACTTTTGCGGTTCTACAAGCAGTAAAAGATAAAATGCTCAACAGTAATATGGGGAAAAATCGTTTCATATTTGGCCGGTAACAATTAAGTAGTTGTCTCTCCATTGGACAGACATGCGATATTTATTTTATAAAACAGAATAAGCTGAGATATATTATCTATTATTGCAATTGGATTTGTTCCTATGATAAAAGGCTCAAACCTCAGCAGCAACTAAATTATTGATTAAAAGTATGCTGGTTTATTAAATAAATGATTTTTTTTGGGTACAAAATGCTCTTTTTTTGAACATTAACTTATACATTTGCACAAAATTTGAAGGCGGTAATGAGTTGTAAAAGTCTGTTTTCCTTATTAATAGTGGCTTTAGGGCTGTTTTGTCAGGTGAATTCTGCGTTTGCGCAAGAAGCTCCTGCAGCAGTTTCTGCGGCTACTCAGGAACCTGCGAATGGTAAAAAGAAATTGGATATAGGTGAGCTTATTTTTGGTCACGTAGGTGATTCTCATGAGTGGCACTTTTTCGAATTAGGTGAAAAGCCTGTTGCGATACCATTGCCAATGATATTATACACTACAGAAGGCCTTAAAATAATGTCTTCAGCTCATTTTGAGGAGTGGCATAAAGATGAAGCAGCCGGAATCGTAAGAAGTAATTCTTATGAAGGTCTGCACATGGAAAAAGGCATGAAAGAAAAGGTAATAGCTGACAATGGGTCAAAAGTTTATGACTTTTCTATTACAAAGAATGTACTTTCTATGTTGATATCTGTTGCACTTATTCTTTGGATAGGTTTTTCAGTAGCAAAAAAATACAAGGTTGGCGGTGCAAAAACAGCTCCATCGGGTTTTCAGAATGCGATGGAAACAGCAATTCTTTTTATCCGTGACGAAGTAGCTCTGCCGAACTTAGGAAAAAGTAAGTTCAATAACTACATGCCATTTTTGCTCACAGTTTTCTTCTTTATCTGGATTAATAACCTATTAGGGCTATTGCCTGGTGGTGCAAACTTTACCGGTAATGTTGCAGTTACACTTTGTTTGGCTACTATCTCTTTCATCGTAATGGTAGTAAGAGCTAACAAACATTTCTGGGGTCACTTGTTGAATCCTCCGGGTGTGCCATTTGGTGTGAAGATAATCTTGGTGCCAATTGAAATTATCTCTATGTTCATCAAGCCAATAGCATTGACAATACGTCTGTTTGCAAATATCTTGGCTGGTCACATTATCATTCTTTGTGTAATATCTATAATATTTATCTTTGCAGGACTTAATAAGTTCGCAGGTGCGGGTTTCGTACCGGTGTCTATTGCGTTCTCCATATTTATGTTCATGCTTGAGTTGTTGGTAGCAGCTATTCAGGCATTCATATTCACCAACCTGACCGCGGTATTTATCGGGTCGGCAATTGAGGAAGCGCATCATCACGATGATGATCACGCTCATGAGCCGGAAGGACAGGAAATAATGATGTAGTTTCTTTTTTTTAATTAAAATCCATAGTAACATGTCTGTTTTAATGAACACAATTATGTTAGCTGGCGACCTCGCAAAAGCGGGTGGCGCTGTAGGTGCCGGTATTGCTGCTCTTGCTGCTGGTGTTGGTATCGGCCAAATCGGTAAAGGTGCGGTAGAATCAATCGCTCGTCAGCCAGAAGCTGCAGGTGATATCCGTGCTAACATGATCTTGACTGCTGCCTTCGTAGAAGGTGTTGCGCTGTTTGCGGTAATCGCGGGTATCCTCGCTATCCTCTAATACAGAGCTAAAGACAAAATTTAACTGCATCCGACGCGAAGGGCAGAGGATGCAGTTAAATTTAAAAAAGAAAAGAAAAATCAAAACCTGAAAATTTTGATAAAAAGTTGATGACCCTGTCAACTAATTAACTTGTTAACAATTTAACTATTATATACAATGGATTTGCTGACCCCGGAACTCGGTCTATTTTTTTGGACGCTAACAGCGTTCTTGATTGTTTTCTTTATCCTTGGTAAGTTTGCTTGGAAGCCAATATTGAAAACATTGGGCGAGCGTGAGAAGGGAATCGCTGATGCTATTGCATCTGCTGAAAAGATGAAAGGTGAAATGAGCCAGATGAAATCAGACAATGAAAAACTGATTGCTCAGGCACATGAAGAGCGTACTGCAATGCTGAAAGAAGCAAAAGACTTGAAGGATCGTATCATTAACGATGCTAAAGAAATGGCTAAGACTGAAGCTAACAAAATCATTATTGAAGCACAGCAGCAGATTACTCAGCAGAAAAACGCTGCAATGACAGAAGTAAAGAACGAAATAGGTACTCTTGCTCTTGAAGTTGCTGAAAAAATCTTGCGTAAACAATTGAATTCATCTGAAGGTCAGGAAGCTTACATGAACATGTTGGCTAACGACATCAAGTTGAACTAAGTTGATGGTCGGGTAGCCGGCTTCACTCACAAAGATTGATAAAATAGAATATTCAAGCAGGCAGAAAGCAACATGATATTGCCGGAATGCCGAATTATCAAATAGTCAAATAAGAATATGCAAAATCCCCGTCTTGCTTCGCGATATGCAAAATCATTGCTGGATCTGGCTGTAGAAAGAAATACACTTGAAGATACACTGAAGGATATTCAGTTGTTGGATAGTATATGCCGTGCAAGCAAAGATTTCGAATTAATGCTGAGCAGCCCGGTTATTAAAGGCGACAAG
Source organism: Chitinophagaceae bacterium (assembly GCA_947454715.1). GTDB lineage: Bacteria > Bacteroidota > Bacteroidia > Chitinophagales > Chitinophagaceae > Flavipsychrobacter. The sequence goes on along the minus strand of CANGMZ010000095.1, from coordinate 874 downwards.
AAGATAGCAGTAATTAATGCTGTTACTAAAGATAGCCTGCAGCCACTGACAAAAGCTTTTATTTCTCTATTGGCAACAAAGGGACGTGAAAGCAATATGGCTGAAATAGTATTGGCTTTCATTGAGCAATATAACAAGCTTAAACACATCCGCACTGTAAACTTAACCACAGCTACAGCAATGGATGATAAGATGAGAAGCACAATGCTAGCTAAGATTTCAGGTTTTATGCCGGGTGATACCGTTGACCTGAAAACAAAGATTGATGCACAGCTGATAGGTGGTTTCGTTCTGGAAATAGAAGGAAAACTATTTGATGCAAGTGTAAAGAAAAAGCTGAGTGACATGAAGACGAACATGGTTGATTACAGCTATGTTTCCAGAATGTAACTTGAATAAGCAGCGTAAACAAAAAAAAATATTTAACTTTTGAATCTATAATTATATGGTTGATATTAAACCGGATGAAATCTCGGCGATATTGCGCCAGCAGTTAAGCAACGTTGATGGTGCTGCCAGTCTGGAAGAAGTAGGTACTGTACTTCAGATAGGTGATGGTATTGCCCGCGTATATGGTCTTACAAGTGTTCGCCAGGGCGAACTTGTTGAGTTTGCTAATGGTGTTAAAGCTATTGCACTTAACCTTGAAGAAGATAACGTAGGTGTGGTATTGATGGGTGATTACATGGACATCCGCGAGGGTGACAAAGTACGCCGTACTAACAAGATCGCTTCTATTAAGGTGGGAGAAGGTATGGTTGGTCGTGTTGTAAACACACTTGGTGAGCCTATCGATGGTAAAGGCCCTATTGCAGGAGAACTTTATGAAATGCCTATGGAGCGTAAAGCCCCTGGTGTTATCTATCGTGAGCCG
>CANGMZ010000094.1 GCA_947454715.1 Chitinophagaceae bacterium | reverse complement strand
TCATCTGTAGAGAACTTACCTACAGCTTCAGAGAAACTCATTTTACCGGTCATCAACAAAGTATGTATGCTATCCAGCTTAGCCAAAGATGCTTTAAAATCGGTAGTAGTAACAGCCGGCTTTATCAATATGTGTCTCAGGTCAGCCTCATCACCCTTACGGTTCACCATTTGTATGATGTGGTAGCCAAACTTAGTTTTGAATATTGGTGAAATCTCTCCGTTCTGCAATTTAAACGCAGCAGCCACAAACTCAGGTGCCCACGGACCATTGCGGGTCACACCATCATAACGGCCACCATTATCTCTGCTACCCGGATCTTCTGTATACAAACCCGCAGCATTTTCAAAAGATGTTTTACCATCTACTATATCCTTACGAATACCTTCTAGCTTAGAGTGTGCATATTCTTCCAGCTCAGGACTCACTGGTGGGTCTATCACTATCTGTCCTACTTCTATAGTAGCGGGGAAGAAAGGCAAACTGTCAGTTGGTATCTTCTTATAAAAAGCAGCTACTTCAGCAGGGGTAATCTTAATATTTTCCAGTATCTGTCCTTGCATTTTTTGCGTTACCAGTTCTTCTTTAATACTTTCTCTGAATTCTTCTTTTATCTGATATACGGTCTTACCTGATAATTGTTCCAGTTTTTCTTTAGAGCCATACAGGTTGGTAAAATAGCGCAAACGGTTATCCAGCTGACCTTCAACATCTTCATCGCTTACCTGCACACTGTCACGTTCAGCTTGCTCCAGCAGCATTTTCTGCATGATCATTTGCTGCAACAGCATACACTTCATGGTGTCACTAAAATTGGGATCCTGATTACGGGCTTCAGTTACCTGCTTCTCCAGATCAGACTGCAATATGATCTTATTCCGACCAACTACAGTAATGATTTTATCCGCAACTTCTTGCGCAAAGATGCTTGATGAAGAGAGTAACAAAACAGATAATATACCTGCTTTACCAATTTTTAGTATAGTATTCACTTTGATGAAATTCATATCAGTAAAAAAAGTGCGAAAAACACGCCTTTCGCAAAAATAGATTATTTAACGCCTTATTTGTTAATGCTAAATATTTTTAACGTTTTTTCTTTTTGTCAAACGTAGCCTCTATTATTGGCACAGACGGTATAAACCGTAAACTTGCCGGGGCAAACCTGTTTTCTGTATGCCATTTTTCAAATTTAGCCATATCATCTGGGTGAAATTTATTCCACGCCTCATACATAGTATTGCTTTCTGCCTTGCCAAATAGCCACTCATTATATATATCAAATAGTCCTTCTTTTATCAGTTTTTCCTGATAAGTAAACAAACCGGGCGTAAATGTGTGTAGTGATATTTTTTGCTCACTTTTCGTTTTAGTGTCCATCTGAGTGCCGGTTCTCATCCATGTCATCAGAAAGCGGGTACGCACCATTGTCAGGTTTTCCACACTTATACCATCACTCACAACCGGTGTTAGTTGTTGGTAAATGTCTATCATATCCTTGGCCCCCACATTATCATCTGTAAGCGTGGTTATATTATTGAAAAAGTTCTTCCAACAGTCGAATAAATCCTTTTTGAATGCATCATCTCCTGCGGTATCGTGTGGCATCAAAAGGTACTGCTCTCCGCAAATGATACCCCACTGAGGTTGTGTACTACTCATAAAGCTTGCAGCGATATTTTTATAGTTGGGCGCAAAATCCGGTGCCGCAAGTATGCCATTGAGCCATGCTTCAGTAGCTTCCTGTTCATTTTTTTGGGTCATATATCTATTACCCTGCTCAAAAAACAATATACCCGAGTGTGGAAAACGCCCAATTCCCCGCTTCAAAGTTTCCGCTGCTTTTTTATGATACTGCAAAGCAGACTGAGATAGCGCCAGCAATCGGTACACAGAATCGCTGGCATCGCTATTGGCGGGCAATGGAGAAAGGACAGTTATAGCCTGTTCATATTCTCCTTTTATATATAAGGCATTACCAAGTTCAGTAGCTATACCGGTATTGTTTGGGCGCAGATTCAGCAATTGCTTATAGGTGCTGATGGCATCATTCACATTACCGCGCTCCATATACTGCTGTGCATTTTTATGCATCATCGTTATTTCATCTGTCGACGATAGCTGCGCTGTAGCAGAATAAGCTGTTAAAGTAAAGAATAAGACGGTAAAAATTTTTCTGTTCCACATAAACAATGGATAAATTTACATTCAGTAATCCACTTCAGGCACAATTTTTTATAACTATAACACAACCATTGCAAAACCGGAGATAACTCCGATAAATATTATCTTTTATGAGCATTCGTAACATTGGTATTTTAACATCAGGGGGAGATAGCCCGGGAATGAATGCAGCTATTCGTGCGGTAGTACGCACGGGTTTGTACATGGGTTTAGAAGTGTTTGGTATTCGCCGTGGCTATCAGGGCATGATAGAGGGTGATATCTTTAAAATGAAAACCACCGATGTCTCTAATATCATTCAGCGAGGTGGTACAATACTCAAAACGGCCCGCAGTAAAGAGTTCATGACCGATGAAGGCATGGCAAAAGCATATTCCGAATTACAGAAACACGGTATAGAAGGGCTGATACTCATAGGGGGCGATGGCACATTCCGCGGAGCAGTTAATTTCTTCAATAAATACACCATACCTGCCGTTGGCTTGCCCGGTACTATTGATAAAGACCTTTCCGGCACCGATTTTACTATTGGTTTTGATACAGCCGTAAATACAGCCGTTGAGGCTATAGATAAGATCAGAGATACCGCCGAGGCGCACGATCGTCTGTTTGTGGTAGAGGTGATGGGGCGAGATGCAGGTTATATTGCACTAAACAGTGGCATTGCCTGTGGTGCAGAAGATATCCTGATACCGGAAATGGTCACAGATATTAATGATGTGCTCTGCCGTATAGATATGGACGAGCGTCGTAAAAAGACAGTACATATCCTCGTAGTAGCCGAAGGAGATGATTATGGTGGTTCTAAAAAAGTAGCGGAGACAATTATGGCGCGTTTCCCTAAGCTCGATGTGCGCAACTGTATCTTAGGGCACATTCAGCGTGGTGGCTCACCTACTTATGCCGATAGGGTATTGTCCAGTCGCTTGGGCCATGCTGCGGTTACGGCACTTATGTCTGGCAATTCACAGGTAATGGCGGGTGTTATCAATAATGAGGTGGTCTTTACTCCCTTCGATAAGGTCATAAAAGGAACCACCCCTATCTCTCACGATATGTTGGAGATGATAAGGGTGCTTTCCGTTTAATCGCTATCTGTTTGTCAGCTAAATACTGATTATAAATTCTTAAAGAATTTTTCTGTAACCGCCACAGTGCGGTCTATATCGGCTGTGCTCAGTGCAGTGCTGATGAACCACGTCTCATAAGCTGATGGCGGTAGATATATACCTTCATTCAGCATGGCATGGAAGTATTTATTGAACAACGCATTATCTGCAGTAGCCGCATCTGTGAAATTAGTCACAGGCTTGTCGCTGAAATGCACGCTGATCATTGAGCCCAGTCTGTTGATTACGTAAGGGGTGTTGCTTGCTTTCAATACTTCGTCCAATCCTTTATGTAGGTACGCTGTTTTTTCTTCCAACGCTGTATAAATCGATGGATTGTCTTTAAGTGCTTTTAGCATAGTGTAACCTGCAATCATGGCAATTGGGTTACCGCTGAGCGTTCCTGCCTGATATACATTGCCAAGTGGTGCTATATGCTGCATGATCTCTTTCTTGCCACCAAATGCACCTACAGGCATACCGCCACCTATAACTTTACCGTAGGTCATCAGGTCAGCATTAATGCCTAGTTTCTCCTGTGCGCCACCTGCTGCCAGTCTGAATCCGGTCATTACCTCATCAAAAATAAATACAATACCTTCTCTGTCGCATATCGCACGTAGCCCCTGTAGGTAGCCTTCTGCTGGAGGTATACAACCCATATTGCCCGCAACAGGCTCTATAATGATTGCCGCTATCTCGCCCTTATTTTGCTGGCAAAGTAATTCTACTGCTGCCAGGTTGTTATAAGGTGCTGTAAGTGTATCCATAGATACACCTGCAGTTACACCTGGTACTGTTTGTATATTAAACGTAGCCACACCACTGCCTGCTTTAACCAAAAAAGCATCAGCATGACCATGGTAGCAACCTTCAAATTTTATGAATTTGTTTCTGCCGGTATAACCTCTTGCCAGTCTCAGTGCGCTCATACATGCTTCTGTACCGCTGCTCACCATACGTACTAGATCAACATTAGGAGCCATGCTCTTGATGAGCTCCGCCATCTCTATTTCCAGTTCGGTTGGTGCGCCATAAGAGGTCGAGTCCGCAACTTTATCACGAATAGCGTTCACCACTGGCTCATAAGCATGACCCAGAATCATAGGTCCCCATGAGTTGATGTAGTCTATATATTGATTGCCATCTGCATCATACATATAAGCTCCTTTCGCATTTTTCATGAATAGGGGAGTGCCGCCTACGCTTTTAAATGCACGAACCGGAGAGTTCACTCCGCCAGGTATGCTCAGTTGGGCACGTTCAAACAATTCTTTACTTTTGGATGTTGTAGTCATTTTGGCTGGTTATTATAATTGACGGTGCAATTTAGTTCTGTATCGGCACATATCCTGTCAGCAGACTATCATTTTTAAATATGACATAAATCAGCTGCTAAAAATGATGCAATACTGGAGAATTGATGTTCTTCTCTGGGATTCAAAACAAGTATTAATATATTTAAGCTGCTTATACTGTTGGTATATAAATCTTAACACAAAATGAAGAAGTCAAAACAAGTCATGCTTGGCGCATTGTTCACACTAGCCATAGGTTCTTGTGGTCGTGACCAAGATGATCAATGGGTGACGGGTTACAATAACCAATATCCCAAACGAGATACTTCCTTTAATGGCAATCATTATCGTTTTTACAACAATGGTTGGTATCCGGTGAGAAACGGATTAATTTGTCCTTCCTATTATCGCAGACCATATTCTTATTCCGAGATATCATCCTCGGGTTTTTCACCTAGTTTACCTGCTCATTCTGTAGGTGGCGGTGGTGTTCACGCTGATGGCTTCACAAGCGGCGGTTTCGGTAGTTCAGCACATGGTTCATCTTCAGGCGAATAATATCATGAAACGAATACACATATCACCACGTGCCAATTGGCAGGAAAAAATAAAGCAACAAGGCTTCGTTTATTATAAAGGGTATTATAATGAGACAGCTGCATACACATTCTCAGCTCCGGAAATTGATAAAATTGAAGCAATAACGCAAGAGCTGTTCAGCAGATGTCTTGATGTTGTGCAGCATGTCATCGATAATGATTTATGGGATGAGTTTTTTATCCCCAGAAAGTTTGCTGATCTTATAAAATGGTCTTGGGAGAATGATAATCCATCTCTCTATGGTCGTTTTGATCTTGCTGTAAGCAGTGACTGTGAGCAAATCAAAATGCTTGAATTCAATGCAGATACCCCAACTTCTCTTCTGGAGGCCAGTGTCATTCAATGGTATTGGCTGCAAGATTTTGATGATCGTAAAGATCAGTTCAACTCGCTTCACGAAAAACTGGTAGCGCACTTAAAGGTGTGTAAAGACTACCTCAACGGCGATATGAAGCTGTGGTTTGCTTGTGTCAACAACAGTGAAGAAGATTTTATGACTGTAAAATACTTACAAGATTGTGCAGATCAGGCAGGTGTGAAAAATGATTTCTTGTATATCAACGATCTCAGTGTTCAAGATACTTATTTGCAAACGCCTTTCTTCACTAAGAGTAAAGAACCGGTAAATAACATATTTAAGCTCTATCCTTACGAATGGATGTTCCATGAGGCATTTCAAGATGAATTAATTGCCAAAAGAGACCATACACTTTGGATAGAACCACCTTACAAAGCAATATTGTCTAATAAAATGTTGTTGGTTTACTTACATAAATTATTCCCTAATCACCCCAACATACTCCCGGCTTATTACAACGATAGCAGTCGATTTAACGGAGACTATGTTCAAAAACCTGTTTTGGGTAGGGAAGGTGCCAACGTAACAGTTGTTCGTAATGGTTCACCAGTTGAACGAACAAATGGGGACTATGGCTATGAAGGTTTCGTTTTCCAGGAATATTTCCCTATCCCTACTTTCGATGGTATGACTCCCGTTTTAGGTAGTTGGCTGATTGCCGGCGAGAGTGCGGGTATGGGAATAAAGGAAACATCAGGCTTAGTACATGGTAATATGAGCCAGTTTATTCCGCATTATTTTGAATAATTCAAGACGTTATAATTTAAGTTCTCTGCTCTTATTGATTACCTAACCATGAATAAAACAATCATAAATTATTTATCAGTTTGCTTTTGCATTTTATTTGTTGCATGCAATTCGGGAAAGACAACTGATACTGCTGCGAAAATTGCTGATACCAATAAAGCATTGAACAGCAATGTCTTACCCATGACTAATGCAGATAGCATCATCGTTGATACTGTATATGCTAATGTCGACATAGACGGTAGTATGTATACCATCACTGTATATAAAGACAAATACGATGAAGATCACGAACTAAGATCAGAAAGTGAAGATGGACTCCGATATAGCCCAACCAGGTTTGTTATAACTAAGAAAGCAGATGGTACTGTTGTCTTCAACCAAAAGTTTACTGAAAATCAATATCAGCTATTTAAGAAAGATACCTTAGGTTTCAATCTCCCCGGTAAATTATACTTATCGCTCATTACAGAGGCTGGTGGCTCAGGGTATGGTGCTACTTTGTATCGTGTAAATATGGGCGTAAGTGGTAAAATAGAACTGATTAAAGCGTTTGAATATGGCGAACTATCTTGTTTCGCAATCAATAAAGACGATAATGGTTTTCTTAAACTCACTGGTGATTGGAACTTTGATGAGCATGAAACACATTTTGAGCAACATCGTTACCAAGTAAGTAAATATGACTGGAAGGATGGTAAGTACATGGAAACAAAAATTGGTAAGACAAAAGAAAAGTATGTCAGCACCGCTGATGCTCCATCTGTAAAAGAGTTGCTACAAGAAATATATACAAATGAGCCGCAATTAATGCAAGGAATACAAACGGATAACTACCTCTATATTCAATAAAAAAACGGGTCATTGTTATCAATGACCCGGTAAAAATATTTAATAAAACTTCCGGCAATGACTAAAGGACATTCATTTACCCATTAATCAGCATGGCTGCTTTCTTGGCGAAGTAAGTAGCAATAAGGTCAGCTCCCGAACGCTTAATACTGGTCAGTGATTCTATGATTGCCTTATTCTCATCGAGCCAACCCATGTGAGCTGCAGCTTTTATCATAGCATATTCACCACTAACATGGTAGGCACTCACAGGCACTTCTACACTGTTTTTCACTTCACGTATAATATCCAGATATGCCATTGCCGGCTTTACCATAACTATGTCCGCACCTTCTTCTACATCCATCAGTGTTTCTTTGATCGCTTCACGGCGGTTGGCATAGTCCATTTGGTAGGTCTTCTTATCTCCAAACCCCGGAGCGCTATCCAAAGCATCTCTAAACGGGCCATAGAAGCATGAAGCATACTTGGCACTGTAAGCCATTATACCCGTTTTAGTAAAACTGTTGTTTTCCAAAGCTTCACGAATAGCAATTATTCTACCATCCATCATATCGCTTGGGGCTATAATATCAGCACCCGCAGCAGCGTGGCTCACACACATTTTTGCTAATACCTCTACTGTAGGGTCATTAACTATTTCATTACCTTCTACAATGCCATCATGACCATAAGTCGAGAATGGATCTAATGCCACATCTGTCATCACTACCATTTCAGGGCAGGCATTCTTTATTGCCTTTATACTACGTTGCATTAATCCATCCGGATTGAGGGCTTCTGTTCCCTTATTATCCTTCAATTCATCTTTACACTTGATGAATAGTAATACACTTTTTATACCCAGTGACCATAGTTCCTTCACTTCAACAATCGTCAGATCTATACTCATTCTGAAGTAACCCTGCATCGACGATATCTCTTCCTTCACACCCGTTCCTTCAGTTATAAACAATGGCGCAATAAAGTCCGATGGTTTAATAATCGTTTCGGCTACCATAGCACGTATTGCTGGTGACTGACGAAGGATGCGGTTTCTTCTGATTAAATGCATATAAAAGGTTGTTTGTGATGTTGGTATTTTACTGTTATGAAACAGTGTTAAAATTTAGATTGTCTGCTAGTATGTAGAACTGAATAGACAAAAACAGGATTGGCTTCAATTTCAAAAACAATAAGAAAGGAGAAATCTTTTGTTTTAATTTTCCTAACCCACTTGTTCAATAAGCTATATTGGTATGGTACTTTTTTAATTTTTGTAGACAAGTTTCTATTTCATTTTAAAATGACTGCCCTAATCCACTTTTTTGTTGTTCATACCAATCAAAAGCTTGTTGAATATCTTCGATTGCTTCTTTCTGCAGTGCTATTTCAAGCAGTTTTGTTCGAATGTTTGCTGTATTCGTAAAAATGGTTTTATACAAATTTACAATATTAGATTAATTTGTCTACCCCTCTAAAGTACTTCACATTTTTACTAACTACACCCAATCCTTTGGCTTGTAATATTGCATCATTTCTGCTTCACGGCTGCCTGCCTCAGGTTGATGGTTATAATACCATCTTGCTCTTGGTGGTAAGCTCATCAATATGCTCTCTGTTCTGCCATTTGTTTTTAATCCAAACAAAGTACCCCGATCATGTATCAGATTAAACTCAACATAACGTCCTCTTCTTATTTCCTGCCAAAGTATTTCCTTATCTGTGTAAGGTATATCCTTCCTTTTTTCAACTACAGGCAAGTACGCATTCAAAAACGCATTGCCATTAGCCTGCTGAAATTCAAATAGTTTGTTTTCGTCTGTTTCTTCATTCGGTCTCAGGTAGTCATAAAAAACACCGCCTATGCCACGCATTTCATCTCCTCTGTGCTTATTCACAAAGTATTCGTCACAATGTTGCTTATACTTTGGGTATTTATCTGCACCAAATGGGTCCATCGCATTTTTCAGTGTAGAATGAAAGTGGACTGCATCTTCTTCATATAAATAATATGGTGTAAGATCCGATCCTCCGCCAAACCAACCATCAAGTCGCTTGCCGGCTTTATCATATAATTCAAAGTATCGCCAGTTGGCATGTACTGTAGGTACAAAAGGGTTGAGCGGATGTATCACCAACGACAAGCCACAAGCAAAAAAATCACTCTCCGGAACGCCGAATGCCTGCTGCATGGCAACAGGCAAGGCTCCGTGTACTATTGATGTATTAACACCCCCTTTCTCAAAAACAAGACCATCACTAATCACTCTCGATTTCCCACCACCACCTTCAGGTCGCTCCCATTTATCTTCTATGAACTTCGCTTTACCATCTATACTCTCCAGGCCGGCACAAATGCTATCCTGAAGATTATGTATGTAAGAGGTGAATTGTTCCTTTATGCTCATATTGGTTGTATAAAACTAAAGTCAATGTCTTCAAAGGTTGCTTTTCTGTCCTCACAATTTCTGTTTACTGCAACAGTCCTTGTAAGTTTATTGTCCGTATTCCTTTACTGCATCAACAAATGCTTTAGCATGGTCTACCGGTATGTTCGGCATAATGCCATGTCCTAAATTAGCTATATAATTTTTTGTGCCAAACGCATCTATCATTGCTTTTACTTCTTTCTTTATCTGAGGTATAGGCGCTAACAGATGAGATGGGTCAAAATTGCCTTGCAAAGTGATATTGTTATTGGTCATGCTTCTTGCCATTTCAGGAGAAACAGTCCAGTCAATACCTATACCTGCTGCGCTGCTTTTACTCAGTTCAGGCAAGGCATACCAACTGCCTTTCGGGAAAAGAATCACAGGTGCATACTTGCTTACTGCATCTGATATTTGTAAAAGGTAGGGTAGCGCATACAAATTAAAATCTGCAGGGCTTAGGCAACCTGCCCAGCTATCAAATACTTGTACAGTATCTGCTCCGGCCTTTGTTTGTGCTATAAGGTACTGTATGGTTACATCTGTAATTTTCTGTAGTAATGCATGTGCCAATACAGGCTCAGACAGGCAAAATTGTTTCGCCTTATCCCATGTTTTACTGCCCTTGCCCTCCACCATATAGCAGAGTATGGTCCATGGTGCGCCGGCAAAACCTATCAGCGGCACTCTTTCATTTAATTCTTTCTTAGTGAGCGACAATGCATTCATCACATAACTCAGTCTTTCCTCTACTTCGTTGGTAATTAATGCATCTATATCTGCCTTATTCTTTATCACATTTGGTAGCGATGGCCCTTTTCCTTCTTCCATCAATACAGTCATACCCATAGCTTGTGGTATCACCAATATGTCAGAAAAAATGATTGCAGCATCAACACCTACCTGATCTACGGGTTGTAATGTTATTTCACAAGCCAGTTCAGGGGTTTCTACACGGGTAAAGAAATCATACTTATTACGCAGTTTAATGTAGTCAGGCAGATAGCGGCCTGCTTGTCTCATCATCCATACCGGTGGGCGGCTAAGTTCTTCACCTCGTAATGCTCTTAAAAGCAGATCGTTTTTTAAACTCACTTCTATTATTTTTTTAATTGTTTTCTTTAAAATGGCTGATAGCCTTATAAAGTAATATCTCTTTCGATGGGGTATCACATACCACCACCGGGTTTGTTGATTCTATTTTTAATGCTTGTGCAGTGGTGTTGCCAATCGCAAATAGCACTGTTTCGGTTGCAGGTTCATTTAGACTGAAAAAACTGCTTACCCCACTTGGACTGTAAAACAATATTCCATCATATTCTTTTTCTACAAACTGTGGTTGCTCCACAGTTTTGTATACAACTACTTCCTTTGTAATGATGCCTGATTCCAATAATGATGTTGGTAATGTATCCATGCGCTTGTCGCCACAAAAGAAAACGACTTCCAACACACCTTCTGCTTTTTTGATTATGGCAGCAAGCTCGTCAGAATCTTTTGCCGAACCCTTAATGTCGCTTTCGTCAAAATATTCCAACACCGCTTTTTTTGTAGCCTTCTCTATGCAAAACAGCTGCCAATCAGGTTTTACGAAATCAGGATGCTCACATACTGCATAAACTGCACTGGCACTAGTGAATATTACCACTGCTTTTTGTTGGCGTATTTCATTGATCTGAGCATTGACTGCAGCCTCATCTGAAATATCAACAACTTGTATAAATGACATGGTATCAAGTAAAATGCCACTATCCATCGCCTTGTTTAAAAGGGATGGATCAAGTTGCATGGTGCTTAGTATAGAAGGTTTATTTTTCATTTCTTATTTCATCTAGTATTTCCTGACCGCCGTTTGCAAGTAGTTCTTGTGCCGCTGTGCTGCCTAGTGTTTCGCTATCCGCAACTGACACACGTTTACTAACCACTACTTTCTTTTTGCCATCTGTGCTGAGTATGTTTCCTTCGAAAACAATTTCATTGTTTTCAACCTTTGCCAATGCACTTATAGGTGTGGCGCATCCGCCCAGCAATGCTCTCAGGAAGTCACGTTCTATCTTGGTACTGATTGCAGTATTTTCATCATTAAGTGGTGCGCATGCATCAAGCGAATAAGTATCGTCAGCCTTACAAGCTATTACTATTGCACCTTGCGCAGGCGCAGGTAGCATCCAGTCAAGTTCTATTGCATGTTCAGGTCGCAGACCTATACGTTCCAGACCTGCCGCCGCAAATATGGCACCGTGCCAATTATTGTCCTCCACTTTACGCAATCTCGTATTTACATTCCCACGTAAATTCTCAAGTATCGCCCCAGGGTAGCGGTTCAGCCATTGTGCCTTACGGCGTATGCTGCTGGTGGCTATCAGTTGGGTTATTGTTTCGTCGTTAAGGAAAGCAGTGTCTGTTTTAGGTACCAAGAGGTCTTTATAAGATGCTCTGGGTAATACTGCTGCCTGAACCAGT
>CANGMZ010000093.1 GCA_947454715.1 Chitinophagaceae bacterium | reverse complement strand
CCCAATAAAACATTCTTTCCCTGACTAATCAGATAGTCGCAAATAGCCTGCAGATTAAGGAACGAGCCAATAACAATTGCAGCAGCCCCCTGCACCATGTGCAGCAACCGTGTGCCATTTGTTGTAGTTAAGACCAATACTTTATCTTGTATAAATGATGTAGGATACTCTAACGGAGAATTACCATATTGTAACCCTTCAGCTACCTTACCATCGCGCTCACCAGCGGTGATGCTATTGGGTATCTCATTACCTAATGAAATACATTCTGCGACCGAAGCAACAGGAATAACGCACTTAGCACCATTATGCAGCGCAGCAGTTATTGTAGATGTAGCCCTGAAAATATCAATAATCACAACTACAGCATCTGTAGTGTCATACAAATGAAGCAGTGCGGGGGAGAGGCAAACTTCCAGCCTTGGTTTTTGTGTAGCGCTCATGAAGCAAAATATGGTTGCAAAATAATAAAAAAAGCGCTGCAAGTAGCAGCGCTTTTTTTATAAGTATAATGTGCAGGTATTAATAAACCCACATATCGTGTTCTTTGTTGAATATTTCAGTAGCATTCTGCTGACTTTCGTACAATGACTCCATTTTACCACGAGCATCTGTACCAAAAACATCTTCAAATCTTGAATCAAGCGGATTGCTCACCTTAGTGATTTTACTTGAGAATTGACGAGCTTCAAAGAATTCATCCCATGTATAACGGTATACTTCGTTAGATGGATTGAATACTTCGTAGTTAGCAAGCGTTGGGCGGATATCCGGGTAGTGCAACCAGAACATAGGCGCAGTAGTTTTATAGTTACCGTTCTCATCATACTCATCCTTCATAGGTGCAATACCAACTATTCTTACGAGCATTTTACCCTGATTACGGTCAAAGAACCACTCTTCTCTGATTCTATATTTAGATACAGTATTAGGATCGAAGTCGTGATGGATTACTTTAGATACCATCTGACCTGTCAATGGATCTTCTACATCCATTTTTGTGTCTTTTGGAGAAACTGACTCCATCACCTGTTCCTTAGTCAACTTTGAAGTGAAACGGTCGTCGTAAGTAGAGTAAGCAACAATCTTACCTTTCTTAATACCGTCAATCAAGATTTCTATGAACATACCACCACCGGTATTTTCATCACCTTGATAACGGAATGCGATGTTCTGTTTTTCACGAGTATCTATCTCTCTCCAAACTTTCTTGCTCCACAATACATCTGCTTCACGCACATGCTGCCATGGAATAGGAATACCTTTGTGTGGCACACGATCATAAGTACCGTCCTCTACCAGAGAAGGCTTCCACTGATCGTTAACAGGTGCATCACCTGGTGCACCGACAGGCTCGTCTTTCGTTGCGCCTTTCTGAGCAAATGCAACACTACAACCCATTAACAGAGCTACAGTGAAATTCAATTTATTTGACTTCAGGATGTTCATATCCTTAATTTTTTTACGAAGTTAATTAATTCAAAGTAAGTATAATAGGGTTTAGACCTCTGACTTTACCATCTGGTCCAACTGCCTTAATGAATTCGATAAATATCTTATCACCCGGTTTAGCACGAGACTGATACTGCACAATAGCAGGATTATCGCTAAAACGTGCTGCAACACTGTTACGGCAAACAAGGTTAGGAATATAATCACCACCTCTTGGCAATACAGAGAATGTAAACTCTCTGATGCTGAACTTGGTGTCGAACTCAAATTTTTCAAGAATAGCCTGAGGTGCAATTGCCACTCTGAACTGACTAGCCGGCATAGAACCTTCTTTCTTGCTCATCAGGTATGCTACAGGATCCGGAATCAATTTAACACGAATTGGCATTGAAGACACCTTAATATCTGCACCACCTTTTTCTTTAGGCTTAGCCATGATATCTACAATGAAATTAGGGTTAGGCGTAGTACACTGAATGTTATACTTACCGTTACTACCAGTTGCAGTACCACCAGGAGGTAATTTCAGATAAACGTCTTCCAAAGAATAACCTGCCGCACTCACAGTTACCGGATTATCTACACCGATATAGAATACGTTCATTTTATCTAACTGTAAAGAAGCACCTGTTGTACCTACCATGTACTCGAAAGACCATGGTCTAGTAATAGTACCCTGCTCAGGAGTAACCAAGCTAATCGTACCTTTTACAGTCTGTAAACCTGTACCGGAAGCTTTTGTTTCCCACTCAACAACACCATTTTTTGCAGGCTTCTTTTCACCACCACCTTGTGAGATGCTCACAGTTGGCATGTTACTTTTATTGAAAGCAGCCAACAATATTGTAGCACTAATTTTATCACCTTGCAATGCATAAGTAGTTGTAGGAACGGCAACCGCAGCTGTAGTATCATATTTCAGATCGTGAGCGTGCGATAATTCAGCCAATCTTTTAATTACCATTGCTTCAGAAGTACGAACATCATTCTGAAACTTAGAGAACATTGCCAATGCTGCGATAGCAGGCATGTGTTCAAAGTTACCTATGTTCCAGTCACCAGTTGGGTTATGGTCGTGGTTAGGTTTTACCTTTTCTACAACCAATGGCATAAAAGGAGACAACTGAGCCGAATCTGCCGGAACTTGTTCCAACAAGAACTTTCTCATTTCAGTAATTTTCTTTTGCAACTCGGTACCACCCTTTTGCTCAACTAACAAAGTAGAAGTTGCATCGATGTTATCCATTTTATCCGGCATACCTGGCTCTTCCTTAGAATAACCACCTGCTGCGATAATTACTTTCTTTTTCCAATCTTCCAGATACTGCCACATGATATCAGACTGCTTTACAACCTGATCTGCTTTTTCTCTGTAAGGTCTTACTTTTTCCGCCTGACCTGTTTCCTTTTCACTCGCTTTAATCTGAGCATAAAGGTCTGCAGTACGGGCATCAATAGACTTATTGGACTTATCCATGCTTGTGCTCAATGTTCTGAATGCATTGAGGATCTCATTAGATACATTGAGGGCCAGCAGTGCAGTCAAAACCAGATACATCAGGTTGATCATTATCTGCCGCGGCTCTTTAGGTATAGACATTCTTTATCTTTTACTATAAGTGAGTTATAATAATGTTTCGTTCGTTTGTTTGACTACTAGCGACCCTGCATAGCAGAAAGCATATTACCATATACCTTGTTAAGGGTAGTAAGGTTTGTAGCTAACAAGCCAATTTGCTCCTTAGCACTAGTTGCGTCCTTAGCACTTGAAGCCATAGCATCAGAAGCACTAACCAAATTGCTATAGAACTTGTTCATAGCTTTCAGGTGGTTGTTTGCATCCTGAAGTTCAACTTCATAGATTTGGTTCAAAGTACCCAGGTTACGAGACAAAACCTTAACCTGTTCGTGGAACTTAACTGTATCACCAGCGGCTTCATTGAAAGAACCCATTGTTTTAGCTGCACCCTGGAAAGTAGTTTTCATCTGACCAAGCGCTTCAGCTGCTTCACGAGCACCTTTAGAATAAGCTTCTGTAGATGCAGTGATGTTGGTGATATCCTTCATCTGAGAAACTGTTTCACCGAATTTATTAAAATTCTCGCTTAAACGTTTCATGCTTGCAGGAGTAATCTGAGCTTCTTCCATCATCTTATCCATAGAAGCCAATGCAGAACCACCTTGAGCACCTGCTGCCGGAGCTCCATGAGCACCTACATGCTTAATACCTTTTTTGTATGCTTCAACGTGCGGATTTTCAGTAATGCCCGGGTAAAAACGCTCCCAGTAGTAATCACTGTGTGGTGGGAGCAAACCAAGCATCGCAAAAATCACAGCTTCAGTTACCATCCCTCCGGTAAGCATAAGACTTGCACCTGGCCAGTGCTGGATTTTGAAAAGCGCACCCATCAATACCACAGAGGCACCAAGACCAATGATCAGATTCTTAATATACTTTCCTGTGTTCGTTTCAAAAAAGATTACTATCGGATTCATGTTATTTTAGTTTTACTTTCTTTATTAGCGTATGTTATAAATTATCTGTCTCTTAATTTATTATCTTATTTATTTCTCATTGGGCGTCTGTTGCTCAAAGCAGGAGCCGGTTGAGTAATAACACAACGGAAACCGATGTAAGGTTTAGCAGTATCAGCATATTCGTAATCACGAGTGCTTACCTGCAAGTAGTACGCTACATCTCTCCAGCTACCACCACGAACAACTTTACGTGTAAGATAAACCGGGGAATTGTCTCTTGCTGCAAAACCAACTTCAGGGTTGATATCTGCTACCTGATTGTAAGAACCACCGAAGTATGCTGAAGAAGTCCACTCAGATACGTTACCTGACATATTCTTCAAACCGTAATCGTTAGCTGCATACTTATCAACTGGTACTGTATACAAACCACCATCTGCAGAGTAGTTACCGCGCTGTGGTTTGAAGTTAGCTAAATAACAACCTTTTTTGTTGATGATGTAAGGACCGCCCCATGGGTATGGCGCTTCGTTACGACCGCCACGTGCTGCATATTCCCACTCTTCTTCTGTAGGCAGACGGAAACGACCTTCGGTGTACATCTTTGATTTGTCACGCTCTGATTTCCAAAGGTTTGTACGCCAGTCGCAGAATGCATTACACTGGTAGTAGTTTACACCTACAACAGGGTAAGTGTTGAAACCCTGAAACCAGAAATATTGACGAGAGATTGGCTCATTGTAAGAGTAAGAATACTGACGTACCCAAACTGTAGTATCAGGATATGCAGGCACATCTTGCTTTACAACAAATGCTTTATCGTTGTAGCCTTTTGCTCCTTTGTTTCTTGATGCATTAGCAAAGTCGAAAGTTTCAGAATGGTAAACCAAAGTGCTAGCGTTAATCAATTTTACGCCCCAGCCAGATTGCTCCGCAGGAGTGTACATTGACGCTAACTGATCCTGAATGTCAGCATCTCTCCAGTTGATACGCTTGTTCCAATCAAGGCGAGTGCTACCATCCGGCAAATCTTTAACATACTGAAGTATAGTGCGGGCGATAGAATCCTTTACCCAGTTTGTGAACTGGCGGTATTCCTGATTAGATATTTCAGTTCCGTCCATCCAGAAACCAACCATTTGGATGGTATGAATAGTCGCATCATTTCTACCACGGATATCCTCGTCACTAGCACCCATTTTAAACGTACCAGATGGCACGTAAACCATGCCTATTGGCAATGGAGCTTTATACATCAGTCTTGTCTGATCACCGATCAATTGGCCATTGGAGCCCCTTTTCCCACAGCTTGCAAATAGTGCGAGCAATGCTAAAGCTGAGACTGTCAGGGATGTTCTTTTCATACTACTAGTTATTATTTTAGCAATTTGGCAAGTAAAAAGTCGAGGTTCTAAACTTGTCAGATTTAGAAACCGACGCACAATATTCAAAGATTTTTTCAAAAATACAACTTTCCGTAAAAAAATGTTAATAAAACAGATTAATAATTATCTAATAAAACTAAAATTATTAAAAATCATTAATAAGCTTAATCGCTTGCTCTACAACACTAACAGGCGATAAACATGCCTCTTCCGAGCACACAAATATATGCAAATTAGCGTCAGAAAATTTATTTTCTAAAATAGGCAATATCGCTGTTTTATCAGTTAAAATTAAGGAAAAAATCTGTGGTAAATAGCTTGTTTTTATTTCATTTGAACTTTTTACGGCGTTTTTTCCTGTCAAAACCACAGTTTTCATACCTACAATGCTTCTCTGTATCAGTTGCCCCCAATAACCGAAGGAATAACTATACCTACTAGTAGTTTCGGCCATATTATGCAGCATTTTTTGCGCCCTGTTAACCCATTCGCTACGCTCGGTTATCATACCGCAGATCCACAGATTATGCGCCATTACAGCATTTGCTGATGGTGTTGCCCCATCATATAAATCTACTTTGCGCACAGGTATATCTGTTTGTCCTTCCGGAGTAAAGTAGAAAAAGCCTTCTTCGTGCGAAAAATCGCTGATTGTCTGCTCCATAACAGATATCGCCTTTCTTGCCCAGCTATCCTTACCGGTCAGCGATGCCAACTGCAGCAATGCCTGTATGAGGTATGCCATATCATCCAGTTTAGCAGGTATTCTTGCCAATCCACCCTTCCAGGTATGCTTGACGCCGTCTATTACATCAAATTGCTGTAACAAAGCTGTTATATGCTCTTCAGCACGGTGCGCATAGTGTTCATTGCCCAAAACCCCTGCTGCCTTTGTCAATGCTATGTTCATCAATGCATTCCACGAAAGCAAACATTTATCGTCTGTAAGTGGCCTTATACGTTTAGCTCTTAGCGCCCGCAGTATGGCTTTTACTTCATTTACATCTGCCATTAAAGTGGCTGTGGTCATACCAAATGCTGCTGCAATTTTATCTGCATCTCTACCTAAGTGTAGGATATTTGTATGCTCCCAATTACCCTCTTCCACAACTCCGAAATATGCTGCGGCAGCGGGCCTGTACCCTACAGCCTCAGTCCATTCATCATACGTCCAGGTATAAAACTTACCTTCAACACCTTCGCTATCTGCATCAAGAGCACAGTAATAACTACCCGATACGTCTTTCAGCTCACGCTCCACAAAAGCTATTGTTTCATCAACTATTTCACGATAACGCTCATTGCGTGTAACTGAATAGGCATCGCAATATGACATCACCAATAATGCATTATCATACAGCATTTTTTCAAAGTGTGGAGCCAACCATTCTCTATCAGTAGCATAACGTGCAAAACCGCCACCTAATTGATCGTATATACCTCCGTTGGCCATCGCATCCAGACTCAACAAAGCCTGATCTAATGCAGGCTGAAAGCCGGTAAAGTGATAATGCTCCAACAAGTAGCTAATCGCCATTGTTCCCGGGAATTTAGGTGCATTACCGAAGCCTCCTTTTTCTTTATCTGCCTGTATCAACAAGCTTTTTGCGACCTGGTCACATACCTCCATGCTCCAGTTACCACCCACCTTTGCCGTAATCGTTTTTGCTGCCTGCTGCAGATGTTTTATCATCTGTTCTGCCTGTAGTGTTACTTCATCATACTGATGCACCCATATCTGTGCCATTCGCTCCAGTAATTGCGACCAGGAAGGTTTGCTATATGCAGGTTTGGGAGGATAATAAGTGCCCCCATAAAACGGCACTCTATCAGGTGTTACAAATACATTCAGCGGCCAGCCACCATTACCACTTATTGCTTGCACAGCATCCATATAGATATGGTCTACATCGGGATGCTCTTCCCTATCCACCTTTATGCATACAAAATGCTCATTCATGTAAGCAGCGATCTCATCGTTTTCAAAACTTTCGTGCTCCATTACATGACACCAGTGGCAAGCAGCATAACCAATGCTCACGATTACGGGTTTATGTTCTGCTTTAGCTTTGGCAAATGCTTCGTCGCCCCACGGATACCAATCCACAGGGTTTTGAGCATGCTGTAAAAGATATTGACTTTGTTCGCTGATGAGTCTGTTAGGCATAGGCAAATATATCCATCATAAATGATGAATAGCCCACATCAATAACAGTAATGTTACTTTTTTATTTCAGTAAGGAATGCGTCCATTGCAGCCACCATAGATGGTGAGCCCGGCGCAGGCGCCTTGATATCTAATCTAAGTCCGTTATCCTCAACAGCCTTGGCAGTAGTAGGACCAAATGCACCTATAAGCGTACCATTCTGCTTGAATTTCGGATCATGATCAAAGAAAGTTTGCACGCTATAAGGGCTGAAGAACACGATCATATCGTATTCTTTCTGCATAACCTCTGTGATATCATTAGATACTGTCCTGTATAGCGCAGCTTCAGCATATTTTACACTATGCTTAATCATGAACTGGGCAATATCATTCTTTCCGCTGTCAGATAGCGGCAATATAAACTTTTCGTTAGTTTTATGTTTTCCTATTATCTCCAGCAAACCTGCGGTACTACCGTCGGCAGAGAAAAACACTTTTCTTTTACGGTAAAGAATAAACTTCTGAAGATAAAGTGCTACAGCTTCGGTAATACAGAAATATTTCATATCCTGAGATACTTTCACTTTCAGCTCCTCACAGATTCTGAAAAAGTGATCTACCGCACTCCGACTGGTAAGTATCATCGCAGTATGCTCTGTAATATCTACTTTTTGCTTGCGAAACTCCTTGCCCGATAGACCTTCAACGCGTATAAAAGCATGAAAATCAACCGTTACATCAAATTTCTTAGCAAGATCAAAGTAAGGAGATTTGTCCGTTTCCGGACGTGGCTGGGTAATTAGAATATTATTTATCTTAACTTCCTTTTTTTCTGCACCCTTCTTTTTAGAAGTAACAACTTTTGCCATAAATCGAGGATTTCGGTATTTTTTGAAACGTTGTTATTTTTTGATTTAATAAAACATGAGGCCTTTAACCAATAATTTCATTAAAACCGCCAATGGCAATAATTCCGAGGCGCAAAGGTACATAAAAAAATGAAATTTGCTATACTGGAAAAACGAACCAAAAACCTGCCACGACCTGATATACCTGTTCAACAACAATAAACCACCTACCAGAAACGAGACAACTATCATTTGTTTTGCCACTTCGGCATCAGCAAATGCAAGTATGATAATGAACGGAATAAGTATCATTGCAAGTATCTTATTGATCAAAAAAACATTAAAAAGATAATGTTCCGTGACACCTTCTACTCTGAACGCCCACCCACTGAAACGCACTGCCATATACTTTGAAGCATAGATAATTGCGGTTCCGGCAATAAGCATAATGATCAGTAATGATGATGGAATAACGCCTGAGTGCTGTGGGGTATAGAATTTCACCACATAATAAATATATGAACCTACAGAAAATGTAAAAAAGATATTCATCAACAAGTTAGGTAATCCTGCCCCTTGCAGTTGATCTTTTAATTGCCTATTGCTTAGTGTCGGGTTCCAGAACGCAGACCATAGATTAACAAAATAACGCTGATCAAGGAACCGGATAATACCCAACAACAAACAGAGTGATAATAATAAATAGAAATCAGATGTTTGAGAATCCCATTTATGAGTAATCTCAATATCACTCACTATAAATTTCGATGCCATCATTGGGTGATGAGTAATTACACTGTCTGTAAGTCTTTGTGTTGCATCTCGCATTACTACACTGTCACCTACCACCGGAATATTGTACTTGGCTATAGACATTGGTATCTGCTTACCGGAAACAGATCCGGCAACAAATAACAATAAGTATATAATAAAAGATAATTTACGCATCTATTTTGCAAAATTAACTGATTACTAAGTCAGTTGACGGACAGTACATAAAGAAAGCATAACTATTTATCCACTACTCATGTTAATAACATTATATTATAAATATTCAATAGTTGGATGTGCTTCAAAAAAGGACTTGAAGTTAACGTACCCGATTAACGTAAATTTGTATTCTTATGCAAAATACCGCTTACCTAGATGCCCGAAAGGAAAACCGCCCAACTTCAGCAGGCATATATATACATATTCCCTTTTGTAAACAAGCATGTGTTTATTGCAACTTTCATTTCTCCACATCTCTTAAATACAAAGCAGAAATGGTTCAGGCTATTATGCAGGAACTGGAGCTGCAACGGGAATACCTTAAAAACACACCAATTGAAACCATATATTTTGGTGGTGGCACGCCATCGCTATTAACAGAATACGAAATAAACAATATCGTAGAGACTGTTTACAAAAACTACACAGTCAATAGGGTGACCGAACTGACTCTGGAAGCCAACCCTGATGACTTGAATAAAGAATACCTCCGCGCGCTTAAAAATACCCCTATTAACAGATTGAGCATCGGAGTCCAGTCATTCAAAGATGCCGACTTGCTATACATGAAGCGTGCACATAATGCACAGGAGGCAGATTATGCCATAAAAGCAGCACAAGACAATGGAATATCGAACATCAGTATTGATCTAATTTATGGAACTCCGGGGCTAACAGACAAAAACTGGAAAGAGAACATGGCTAAGCTAAGCGAACTGAGCATACCACACTTCTCCGCTTATGCACTTACTGTTGAAGATAAAACAGCCCTAAAGCACGCAATACAGAAAAAAACATCTGCCCCTGTAGATGCAGAGCAAGCAGCAGGTCAGTTTGAATTGTTGATGGAATATGCTTCAGTAATGGGTTATGAGCATTATGAAATTTCAAATCTGGCACTACCGGGCCATTATGCAGTACATAACACAAATTACTGGCGCGGACTCCCCTATCTCGGCATAGGGCCATCGGCTCATTCTTTTAGCGGCCATTCCAGAAAATGGAATGTTGCCAATAATGCACTTTACATCAAAAGCATTATCAGCGATAAAAAAATACCTTTTGAGGAGGAAGAGCTAACAGATATCCAGTTCCTCAACGAATATATAATGACCTCCCTGCGGACCATGTGGGGCTGCGATCTCGATAAAATAACCACCGATTGGGGTAGTGATATACTCAAAGAACTAAAAAATAACGCGGAACAACTCATTGACGAAGGAAAAGTAGAAATAAAAGACAACAAACTTATCATCACCAACAAAGGAAAACTATTTGCAGACGGCATAGCCTCAGATTTGTTTTTCTGATGTCGAAATGCCAATTTGATCAATTAACTACTTTTTCAACTACAGGTATTTAACTTGCACCTATGTTTGCCGATATAATACTGCCACTCAACTTACCGCAGTTACTCACTTATGGCGTACCCATTGAAATGCAGGAGCAATTAAAGCCCGGCATGAGGGTAGAAGTAGCACTCGGCAAAAACAAAAAATATTCCGGCATTGTAGAACGGATTCATAACAATAAGCCGGAGACCTACATGGTCAAGCCTATTAAAAGTATAATAGACGAAGCCCCTGTTACGAATGAACATCAACTGAAATTCTGGCGGTGGATAGGCGAGTATTACATGTCGGCTCCGGGCGAAGTAATGCAGGCTGCATTACCGGCACACCTCAAATTAATGGGCGAAACGCGCCTGCAATGGATAGCAGATGAGCAAATAAGCCCTGACTGGAGCAATGAGACCTACCTTGCCGCAGAAGCGCTCCAAATAAAAAATGAAATCACCATATCTGAACTAAGAGATATTGTTGGTGCAAGATACCTTGCTGCAGTACTTAATGAGCTGCTGGAACACGAGGTTATACGCATAAACGACGCACTTGAGCAATCGTACAAACCGAGAAAAGAACGATTAGTGATAATAGCAGAAGTATATGAAGAAGAAGCTGCATTCATGCAACTATTCGATAGGTTACAGCGTGCGCCAAAGCAGCTGGAGCTAGTAATGGCATATACCGAACTTAAAATTAAAAACGGCTTTGTTAGACAAGTAGATTTATTAGACAGAGCCAAAGCATCCGCATCACACCTCAAAGCACTTGTAGATAAAGATGTTTTCAAAATAAAAGAACAAGAGATAGATCGCTTACCGGCAACCAACATACCTATTACAAAAGAAGTAGCATTTACCCCCGCGCAGCAGGTAGCATATAACGATCTCAATACAGGTCTTCTGGAAAAAAATGTCGCCCTATTGCAAGGTGTCACAGGAAGCGGCAAAACGTTACTATATGTCCACAAGATATTGGAGTGTATAGCATTGGGTAAGCAAGCGTTATTGTTATTACCTGAAATAGCGCTTACGACTCAATTAGTAAGCCGCCTAAGGGCCTATTTTGGCGACAGCTTAGGGGTTTACCATTCTCACTTCAGCAACAATGAACGTGTGGAAATATGGGAGAAGGTGCGTAAAAATATCTATAAAGTTGTTGTGGGTCCACGCTCTGCATTATGGCTGCCATACAACACATTGGGAATCGTAATTATTGATGAAGAGCACGATAGCTCTTACAAGCAAAGAGACCCCGCGCCACGCTTTCATGCACGTGATGCAGCTATATACCTGGCAGCACTTTACGAATCGAAAGTGATATTGGGTTCTGCAACACCATCATTAGAAAGCATGTATAATGTGCAGCAAGGTAAATATGCTTATGCTTCATTAAAAGACAGGTATCTGGGAGTAAAAATGCCTGCAATTGAACTGGTAAACCCAAAGGGAACAACAGACCCCGGGAAACCTCAAGGTATACTCACACCTCAGTTGCAACAAGCGATAACAGAAGCCTTGATACATAAAAAACAGGTTATCCTTTTCCAAAACAGAAGAGGTTATTCCCCGTTT
>CANGMZ010000092.1 GCA_947454715.1 Chitinophagaceae bacterium | reverse complement strand
TGTAGATATGGATTGTAGTGTAATTATTCCAACATACAATAGGGTTAATCTTGTTAAGTATACACTTGATTCGTTAAACAGTACTTATCATAAAGAGATTGATATTGAGGTAATTGTGGTAGATGATGGCTCAACTGACAACACGTGGGAGTTTATTAAAGCAAATTATCCGAATGTTGTTTTGGTAAAAAACAGAGGTAAAGGAGCTCCATCTGCAAGAAATGAAGGACTGTCAATTGCTAAAGGTAAATATATTATGTACCTCGACTCTGATGACCTTGTTGGAGAAAACTACTTCAGGGAAAAGCTTAAAGCATTAGATGGAGACCGTTTACTGGACGCATGCTATGGGGAGTATGATTGTTTTAAATCTGATGGAGACTTTTCACCTAATCAAATTCAGTTCAAACATAAATATCCAATAATAGAAAAAAAAGAAGAGAGTAAACAACATTTATTGTACTATTTGAGTGGACGATATCTTCCACCAAATTCGATTATCTGGAGAGCAGATTTTTTAAAAAAAATCAGAGGTCATGATACGAATCTACTGATAAACCAAGATGTAGAGTTAGTTATTCGAGCCGCATTCAATGGATTAAAAATGGTTGCAGTTGTAGATAATACTAAAGTATACATAAGAAGTCATAGTTTAGATGCTAGAGTTGGATCAGCAGAAAATCCGGAAAAATTAAAGCAAATATTAGCACTTCGTAAGCAAATATTTACTCAACTTAAGGCGAATAACCTAGATAGTCATGAGAACAGAGCTGCGTTGAGTACTTATTCATTTAATTTCTGGAAAAGTACAAGACATTCTTTTCCTGAAATCGCCAACCAATTTTTACAATTTGCGAAAGAAGTTTCTTGGCCGGTTGAAATAAAAGGAGACAAGGTATATAGATTCCTTTCGAAGATGGTAGGCCCCGTAAATGCTGTAAATATTAAGTACTTTATTTTAAAAAGAGATTAAATAATGTGTGGAATACTTTCAATCATCAATAAGAAAATCAGCTCTTCATCAGAGCATCTGATAAAGGCGTGTTCAATAATAAAACACAGAGGCCCTGATGATGAAGGCTTTCTTACATGGCAGTCTGGAGTAGCACCCAAGGTATGGGCAGGTGGAGACACTGCAACTTCAACTAATGAGCATTGGAAATATGATACTTTGACTGCCGGACAAAACTATAAGGTTGGTTTTGGGCACCGTAGATTGTCAATCCTTGATCTTTCTCCTGCCGGTCATCAGCCTATGATATATGACAAAGCAGGATTGGCAATTTGTTTTAACGGAGAGGTGTATAATTATCTCGAAATA
Source organism: Chitinophagaceae bacterium (assembly GCA_947454715.1). Taxonomy (GTDB): domain Bacteria; phylum Bacteroidota; class Bacteroidia; order Chitinophagales; family Chitinophagaceae; genus Flavipsychrobacter. Next base: position 10,946 of record CANGMZ010000092.1, on the reverse strand, counting down.
AAGGCTGAATTAGCGCAGTTGGGACACAGCTTTGTTACTACAACAGATACAGAGGTTATTTTGCATGCTTGGGAGCAATGGGGAGTCAAGTGTCTGGATAAGTTCAATGGTATGTTTGCCATTGTAATGCTTGACTATCGCAATGAAAAATTATATGCAGTAAGAGATAGATTTGGTGTTAAGCCTATTTACTACTTTGATGGTGCTAATGCGTTATACCTGGCATCAGAAATTAAACAAATCAGAACATCTCCGGACTATAAGTTTGAACTCAATGAGCCAATAGCAAGAAAATTTTTAGCTACAGGGTCTGTTGATCAGTCTGATGAAACTTTCTATAAGAATATTAAGAGTCTTGAATGTGGTCACTATATCAGTATGGATTTATCGAAAGATGGTAATGCTTTCGAAATTGTGAAATGGTATACACTTGTTCCTAAGCCATTTTCGGGAACGTTTGAGCAAGCAAAAGATGAATTCAGAAGATTACTTACAGATGCAGTTGCATTGCGTTTAAGATCTGATGTTACAGTGGGTTCTTGTTTGTCCGGTGGGTTAGACTCATCGAGTATTGTATGTATTGCAGCTGATCTTTTGAAAGCCAAAGGTGATTATGCAGGGCAAGAGACGGTAACGGCATGTTATGATGCCGCTAAATATGATGAGTGGAAGTTTGCTGAAGAGGTAATCAAAAAAACAAATGCACATCCTCATAAAACTTTCCCTTCTTTTACTCAATTGAAGAATGAGATAGATGTATTTCTTTGGCATCAGGATGAGCCGACCGGTAGCACATCGCAGTTTAGTCAGTGGGCAGTTTTTAAGGCCACTTACGATGCAGGACTAAAGGTGATGATAGATGGTCAGGGTGCAGATGAGCAATTGGCAGGTTATGGTGGGAATGACATTCCGTTTTACACCGGCTTGATGAAGAAAGGACAGTTTGGTGCAATAATAGAAGAAGCAAAAGCATATAAAGCGGCTAATGGCAGTTACCCGAAAGGATTTATAATAGCTGCAATGCAATTGACTTATGGTAAGATTGCAACCGCATTGTTACCCGGTAATGTTGATGTAACTAAAATTCCCGTTGTGGATTTTGTAAAGAACACAGAGCCGGCAAAAATGTATAATACCCATGCGGTGAGTCTTCAGGAAAATCTGATGCGACAATTATATCGCGAGCCGTTGCCCGCATTATTACGGTATGAAGATCATAACTCAATGGCATGGAGTGTAGAGTCTCGAACCCCATTTTTAGATTATAAATTGGTTGAGTTCACAATGGGCTTGCCGGAGAGATATGTATATAAAAATGGGATTCGCAAGCATATTTTGCGTGAGTCAATGCACAACATTATTCCCGAAGCTATAGAGAACAGAAGAGATAAAATGGGCTTCGTAACTCCCGAAGAACTTTGGTTGAAAGAGGAAGGAAAGGACTGGTTTAATGCTGAAATAGAAAAGGCTTGTAAGCAATTTGACGGAACAATACTCGAGGCGAGTAATGTTCGTAAGTATGTAGCTGATATGATGGCCGGTAAGCGCAAATTTGATTTTGTGCCATGGCGAATTATCTGTTTCAATAAGTGGTATAGCAGCATGCAAAATTAATTTCAGAATAAAATCTAAGTAAAATCTAAATGAGCCAGGTGAAAAAAATAGCTTTCTTATGTCATCCTTATCACAGAGGAGGGGTAACCCGCTGGATGGCAGATGCGGCTATTGATTATGCTGACAAAGGCTATGAAGTATACTTTGCTACACCTGAGCCTATGCAAGAGTTTTACTCCGGCAAGGGTAGGGAGACAATGGTGCAGTTACTAAGTAAGAGCAATAATAAAGTAAAACTGGTCACTTGTAAGGTTGGTAGGGCGTTTGAGTTCGGTAATCCTGAATACTGCGCTTATGTTTATAAAAAGTTACTTGCAGATTATATACCTGCAGGTATACCGATAATACTATCAGATGATAAAACTGTTTGGCAGGCAGCTGTAAGTCTTCATGTTTCTTATCCGTTAGTAGGCGTGCTTCATGCAGATGAAGAAGCCTATTACACACTTGCTAAAAGGTTTCAAAAAGAAGTAGATATTTTCGTTTGTGTATCTGATAAGGTAAACAAAACAGTGAGTGCTCGTATTCCAGAAATTGGTGCTGCAAGAATATTTACGATACCATGCGGTATAAATATACCTGAAGCAAAATTCAGAAATCATGCCGGTGATGTGTTACAGCTGATGTATGCAGGAAGGATAACAGCCTATCAGAAACGAGCCGGAGATTTATTAAAAGTAGCTAAGTTGTTGAAAGCAAAGAATATACCATTCACTTGGAATATAATAGGTGATGGTGGCGATTTTAAAATTGCATTGGAGCAACAGGTTTATGCAGAAGGATTGAAAGATAATGTGATATTCAGAGGATGGTTGTCTCAATCTGAAGTACATGAATACATGTTGGGATCGGATGTGTTGGTATTAACGTCAGAGTTTGAGGGTATGCCAATAGCCATGATGGAGGGACTGTCTTCAGGATGTGGATTTGTGGGGACAAGAGTGAGTGGTATAGAAGATTATGAGCACCATCCATTGGCAAAAGATTGTTTTGGGGTTTTTGAAGTAGGAGATATTGAAGATGCTGTAAACAAGATACTTCAGGTTGCCGCAGTGCCTTTGAAAACAAGGCAGCACGCTGCAAGGCAGCTTGCAGAGGAACAATTTAGCATGGATACATGTCTGAATAATTATAACGCTGCTATCATTACAATTGCAGACAAGCAGTACAGTAAACCGACTGCGTCTTTGGCCCCGTTTGTTTCCATCAAGTCTAGAGTCATTGCAATGATGAGGAGTGTAAAGATGGCTTTGCGATCAAAATAATAAGTCTCCATTTGTTATTCATTCCCTTAGCGTAATTGCTTAACCACTTATCTTTACAGCTATGGTAAGGCTGATATTGTTGTCATTACTTTTATTGGTTTCTCTGTTGGGTATATTTCGTGCGCCAACTTACCGTTTATGGCATACTGCAATATTAGTAACTGAATTCCCCTGGATATTTATTTTAGTCACTATAGGGCTTTTGTTGTTAGGTATCAAATATCAAAACTATCTACACGCCGGAACATTATTGGGAATTGTGGCGTTAGTAATCTTTATGTTGCCTGTTGTGCGGGCTTATGTTATTTCTTCGCGTTTAGATAAGGACCTTAATGCTGCATTTGGACCAGTCACTACAAAGGATAAAAACAGTGGGTTGGCATTTAATGCGATGCAAATGATTACCGGTATTGGTGCCACGCAATTACCTTACTATTCAATTATTTATGATAAGGGTGGTCTTACACTTGACTTTTATAAGGCTCAAAAACAAGGCAAGCAACCATGTGTTATAGTTGTGCATGGTGGCTCTTGGGCGGGTGGCGATAGTCGGCAGCTACCTGAATTAAATACAGTACTTGCTACAAAAGGATACAATGTGGCATCCATCAATTATCGGCTTGCTCCTGAACATAAAAGCCCGGCTGCAGTAGCAGATTTAAAGGTGGCAATAGAATATCTTAAATTACATGCTGATGAGCTACAGATTGATACTGATCGGTTTGTTCTGTTGGGTCGTTCAGCAGGAGCGCAAATAACATTGGTTGCAGCATATACGTTTCATGATTCGGCAATAAAAGGGACTATAAGTTTTTACGGACCTGCAGATATGGTGTGGGGGTATAGTTTGCCTGCGAACTTATTAGTCTTTGACTCCAGAAAGGTAATGGTCGACTATTTGGGAGGTACTTATAAAGAAGTACCTCAGCAATATTATAATAGCTCAGCGATAGAGTTTGTTACAAACGATGCTCCTCCAACATTGATGATACATGGTCCGCTTGACCCATTAGTAGCTTATGAGCATAGCATACGATTGAGTGCAAGGCTTAATCAGAATAAGATACCTCATTACGTGCTTTCCCTGCCATGGGGCACGCATGCTTGCGACTATACGCTTAATGGACCTGGTGGGCAGCTTTCTACCTACAGTGTTTTGCACTTTTTACGGAGTGTTTGTAAATAGTTTTTGTTTCTTGCTTTCCTCGGTGTACTAGTTATTTCTTGTATATCTACGGTTACTTTTCTTATCTTTGTTTTGATCCATTTTATAATTTATAATGCAATTAGCACAAAGACTGAATACAATTTCTGAGCCTCAGACAATAGTAATGGCTAAAATGAGCCGAGAGTTGAAGGCGAAGGGAGTAAGTATTATTGATTTGAGTTTAGGTGAGCCAGATTTCAGAACACCTGATCACATTAACGAAGCCGCAATTAAGGCAATTAATGAAGGGTACTCAAAATATACTCCGGTAGCGGGTTATCCTGAATTGCTCGAGGCGGTAAGTATTAAACTGAAGAGAGACAACAATCTCGATTATCCACCCAATCAAATAATCGTATCAACAGGTGCTAAACAATCGCTAGCAAATGCGGTAATGAGTATTGTTGATCCGGGAGATGAAGTGATTATTCCAACACCATTTTGGGTTACTTACGCAACTCAGGTAGAAATGGCAGGAGGTGTGGTGAAATACATAAAATGTGGCATTGATGATGACTTTAAGCTTACACCTGAAAAGCTGGAAGCGGCCATCAATTCTAAGACAAAATTGTTTATGTTCTCATCGCCATGTAACCCAACAGGAAGTGTGTATTCCCGAGAAGAACTGGCAGGTCTGGTTTCTGTATTCAAGAGATATCCGTTTATCAATATTATCAGTGACGAGATTTATGAGTATATCAACTATGTAGGTGGTCATGAAAGTATAGCGCAGTTTGAAGAAATCAGGGATAGGGTAGTTGTTATCAATGGTATGTCTAAAGGCTTTGCTATGACCGGTTGGAGACTTGGTTATATGGCAGGACCTACCGAGATAATAAGGGCTTGTGATAAATTACAGGCGCAGAGTACATCCGGGGCCAATTCAATAGCACAAAGAGCATCAATTACTGCATTACTCAGTGATTTGGAGCCTACTCATAAAATGGTTGCAGCATATAAAGAGCGTTGCGATTATGTGATTAACGCTCTGAAGCAAATGCCGGGTGTTAAGGCAAACTATCCACATGGGGCATTTTATGCATTCCCGGATATTAGTTCATTCTTTGGTAAAAAGTATGGTGACACAGTTATCAATAATGACTTGGATATGAGTATGTATCTCTTGAACGTAGGGCACGTTACCACAGTATGCGGCAGCGCATTTGGTGATACAGATTGTTTACGTTTGTCTTTTGCAACATCTATGGCTAATCTGCAAGAGGCTATGGCTCGTATGGCAGATGCTTTGAGTAAACTACAATAATTTTTTGAGATAGAATTGCTACGCCCCCAACGAAATTGGGGGCGTTATTTTTCTTGGGAATATGGTTAGTTAACTAAAGTGCCGGAGGTAATTTTTTCTTCTTGCTTTCAGCGGCGTTTTCTTTGTCTGCCTTTATTGATAAGTGGGTATAAATACTGTCTATATCATCAGGTCTGCTTTTATACCATTTCAGGCTTTCGGTAAATTCTTGTTGTGTAATGCCATGATGTTTGAAGATCTCTTTATAGTAATCACCTAAAGAATCAAGGTTTTTCATGCCGCCAAAATTTGTGTTATCTCTGGCCTTTGTGCTGTAAGCTTCAGCTATGGTAATGTCATAGATTACAGCTTCCATTTTAGGCATAGGGAGATGGTTGCCTTTATTGATGCTGTTACAGGCAAATACTGTGATGCAGCATAAAGTAAGAATTGTCAGGTTACGTATTGTCATTTCAGGTTATTGTACTTTGTGGCATTAGGTACGTCCATAGAGTTGAGTAAGGTTATATATTGTCCTCGTTCATTCTTTGGTGTTTGTGCCAATATGTGCAGTATTTCTTCACTCTTAGCGGCAAAAAGAAATTGCATAAGCATAGAGCTTGGGTTTTCTCTGTTCACCTGATACAGTTTTTTAAGACCAACTAATATACGGGTTCGTGCTTCAGCAGGTTTTGTGTACATACTGTCCAGACTTTCGCGGTGCATAGTATACCAAAAGCTACGAACATCGTGGAAGCGGGTATTGAGCATTTGGTCAACCAGCCAATATCGGTTTCTGGTACCTTCTACTGCTTTCCAACCGGTAATTGTTTTGTTTTGTTCCGGTGCATTATTCACAATATTCTGCGCTTTCTTAAAATAGTTGGTTCCACCATCTGTAGCATAACTATCGTAGTCAAGACCTATCATAATATAAGAATAGTAAGCCAGTACTGCAGTAAGGTTTGATAGAAGTGGTTCTGTTCCGTTCACTCTGTTGTCATCAAAAGATAGTGGACTGTATTGTGTGAACTTAAATACGATGTCTCTGTCCACATAGTTAGTAAGAGCAGAAGTGTAACCACTATTAAAAACTGGGCGAGAAGATTGTATACTGAGTGTGCCGGAGTATACATCGATATCTCCTGCTACTTTATTGGCGGTAAGGTTAAGGTAAATGGTACAGTCAATTTTTTCATTAGTAGCAAAGTCATCTGTTGTCCATTTGTGTCCATTCATGAACTCGGTAATAGCGCGCTGCATGGTAGTGAATACTTCATTTTCCACACCCGTAATTTTGTCATGGGTCACCGTTACTTTGCAGTTCAGTTCCTGTGCTGTGGCACTTATGGTGCTCACAACAATGAGAAGTAATATACTCAGCAGTCGTTTAAACATGTCTCAATTTTAAAATGTGGTTCACTATAGCAGTTGCTGCTTCTTTTTTACTTTGCAAAGGGAGTGCTTCTGCGCCTCCATCTTTGGTGAGTAAGGTTATTTTGTTGGTGTCGTGTCCAAAACCAGCACCTTCATCACGTAAAGAATTGAGGACAATCATATCTGCGTTTTTGTCTTTCAGTTTTTTACGGCCATTCTCCAGTTCATTAGTTGTTTCCAGTGCAAACCCTACTAACGTTTGTTTAGCTGTTTTTATTTTACCCAATGCCTTTAATGTGTCTTCTGTTTTCGCAAGGGTTACAGAGAGCTTACTATCGGCTTTTTTTATTTTTTCTGTTGCCATTTCTTCAGGGCGATAGTCTGCTACCGCAGCAGAAAGAACTGCAATATCAGTTGCTGCGAAAACCCGGGTACATGCTTCGTAAAGCTCACCGGCACTTTCTATACGAACTGTATGCACGTGTGCATGATCTGTTTTTTCATGAGATGGTCCTAATACCAGGGTTACATCAGCGCCTTTATTTGCCAATTCTTCGGCTATAGCTATTCCCATCTTGCCGGTTGAGAAATTGCCAATAAAGCGAACCGGGTCAATACGTTCGTAGGTTGGTCCTGCAGTTACAAGTGCTTTTAACCCTTTAAGGGGTTGCGGGGCAGAAAGGTAGTCAGATAAAAAGGTTAATATATCCTCAGGTTCAGCCATACGACCCGGGCCTATAAGCCCACTGGCCAATTCCCCATGTCCTACCGGGATAATGTGATTGCTGTATGTTCTTAATTTATTTAGATTATTCTGAGTTGAGGGGTGAATCCACATGTCTTCGTCCATTGCAGGGGCTACAAATACAGGGCAACGGGCAGATAGGTAAACGGCACATACCAAATTGTCGCACAAGCCATTAGCTAATTTGGAAAGGCTGTTGGCACTACAAGGCGCAATGAGCATGGCATCTGCCCAAAGACCAAGCTCCACATGGTTGTTCCATGTGGCACCATCGTTTACATCACTGAGTGTGGGGTGCTTAGATACTGTAGCTAATGCCAGCGGACTTACAAAGTCTGCTGCAGCACGAGTAGTGAGTACCTTTACATCTGCACCTGCTTTTACCAACAGGCGAACCAGCTGGGGCGTTTTGTAGGCAGCAATGCTGCCTGTAACTGCCAATACGATCTTCTTTCCTGCTAAAGACATATAATGAAACAACCTGCAAGGTACTAAAAGTTGTATTGTTAATAAGTTAAAGGGTTTCTTTGTTATTTGATAAATAGTATAAATATAGATTGAGGCATAATATTGCTCATTTCTGTTGGTCTAACCAAGTGATAGCAATAATGAGCGTATTGCCAGAGTGTATGAACAATAAAATCTTCAGCAACTGAAAAAAGAAACACACTTTTTTGAATTATTTTTCTATCTTTGCAATCCGTTGCGAGAAAGTCAAAAGGTTTAAACTTTTGACTTTTTGATTTAACTAACGTTTTAATTATTAAAAACGGGCATAGTTCAACGGTAGAATAGAGGTCTCCAAAACCTTTGATCGTGGTTCGAATCCGCGTGCCCGTGCAGAGTTTACCTGTTAACTTCATGAAAAGAGTTAACAGGTAATTTATTTGACCTCAGGGTCTTAAGCCTTATGCCAGGTCAGAAATGGCGGGGAAATGTTGATCTTTTTAATCAGAATAAAATGAGCAAATTAGGTAATTACATACAGGAAGCATACGACGAATTGCTGCACAAAGTAAGCTGGCCATCATGGGACGAGCTTCAGCAGACTACCGTTATTGTATTGGTAGCGTTGCTTATGGTGACCGGTATAGTATGGGGTATGGACTTTGGTATCAAAGCTATCCTGACATTTATTTATAACTTATTGAGCAAGTAAAGAGTCGTTATGATAGATGAAGTTGTAGAAAGCCAGAATACCTTGCCGGTACCTGACGCTGCTCCCGAAGCACCTGCGCAGGATACTAAGTGGTATGTGATACGTGTGGTAAGTGGTAAGGAAAGAAAGATAAAGGAATATATAGACAGAGAAGTAAAAATATATAACTGGACAAAATCGGTTGTACAGGTTCTTTGCCCTATTGAAAAAGTATTTAAAGTAGTTAGTGGCAAAAAAGTATTGCGTGAAAAAACGTTGTACCCGGGTTACATCTTACTCGAAGCGGTAGATGGTAAGCTTACAGACGATATTACGCATGCAATCAAGAATGTACCTAATGTTATACACTTTTTGGGTAAAGAAAATCCAACTGCACTTCGTAAATCTGAGGTGAACAAGATGTTCGGTAAGATGGATGAAGTTAGTGAGCAGGGTATTTCTTACGCAGATCCATACATTATTGGCGAAACAGTTAAGATTGTTGATGGTCCTTTCAATGATTTCAACGGTACTGTGGAAGAAGTAAACGACGAGAAGAAAAAATTGAAGGTAGTGGTGAAGATTTTCGGTCGTGCTACTCCAGTGGAACTGAACTACAGTCAAGTAGAGAAAATAGTATAATTTATATCTTATTAACTGAAGCCCCGATCATTAGGTCGGGGCTTTTTTATTATATATCGTGCTCAAATACTGGTATTGAAAAAAACTGTGTCTGTACACGTAAAATTCGCGTTTTCTTCACTTTGAGTTGTCTAGTGTTTTATTATCTTTGTGTCCTGTTTAATTTTTTCCGGTTACCGCACTCAACAAGATTATAATATGGGCTACGTAAAAGACCTCTTCAAAGAAAAGGCCGACGCACAAAACAAAGAAATCAAGGGTATTTTAGAACAACATGGTAACATGAAGGTGGAAGACGTAACGCTTGCCCAGGTTTATCAGGGTATGCGTGGTATCACCGGATTGGTTACAGAAACTTCGTTGCTTGATTCTAATGAAGGTATTCGTTTTCGCGGATATTCAATTCCTGAGTTAAGGGATAATTTGCCAAAGGCAGAAGGTGGTAATGAGCCATTGCCTGAAGGTCTGTTTTATCTGATGCTTACAGGTGATGTTCCATCTTTGGAGAATGTGGAGCATATCTCTTCTACATGGGCTCGCCGCTCACACGTACCTAACCACGTATTCGATGTTATCGAAGCGTTTCCGGTATCTGCTCACCCAATGACACAGTTCACTGCTGCTGTTTTGGCTTTGCAGACTGAATCTAAATTTGCTAAGGCTTACAACGAAGGTATCAGCAAGAAAGAATATTGGTCTTATGTTTATGAAGATACAATGTCTTTGATCGCACGTTTACCACGTATTGCTGCTTATATATATCGTCGCAAATACAAGGGTGGTGATCACATTCACCCGGATGGTATGCTTGACTGGAGTGCAAACTTCGCTCACATGCTAGGTTATGACGATGAAAGCTTTAAGGAATTGATGCGTTTGTATATGGTGATACATGCTGACCATGAAGGTGGTAATGTATCTGCTCATGCTACTCACTTGGTGGGTTCTGCACTAAGCGATCCATATTTATCATTTGCAGCCGGTATGACAGGTCTTGCTGGTCCATTACATGGTCTTGCTAATCAGGAAGTAATTCGCTGGATAGAAGAAATGTGTAAAGAACTAGATTCAAACGCACCTACAAAGCAGCAAATTGCTGATTACATTCAGAAAACATTGGTTGCAGGTAAGGTAGTGCCGGGTTACGGTCATGCTGTACTTCGCAAAACAGATCCACGTTTCACTGCTCAGATGGAGTTCGCTAAGACACATTGTCCTAATGACCCTACTGTACAGACTGTATGGAATGTGTATGAAGTTGCGCCACCAATATTGGAGAGCACAGGAAAGATCAAGAACCCATGGCCTAACGTAGATGCTCACTCAGGTGCATTACTGAAGCACTATGGCTTGGTTGAAGAAGAGTTCTACACAGTATTGTTCGGTGTTAGCCGTGCGCTGGGTGTATTATCGAGCCTATGCTGGGATCGTGCTTTGGGCTTCCCATTGGAGCGTCCAAAGTCTATTACAACTGAGTGGGTGAAGAAATTCATTGCTAAGAGTGAAACTGTAGCTTAATATAATAAAAAAGTAAAAATCAATAAAAGAAGCATGCAGTTATACTGTGTGCTTTTTTGTTTTTAGGAACAAAGAGATACCATAGGAACAAAACAATAGCATCAGTTAAACTTGATGCCCGGACAACATTATGTGTTATTGACTCATTGGAAACTATTGCAGATAGTAGTTGTTTTTATTTAAACCATTTGTCGGTT
>CANGMZ010000091.1 GCA_947454715.1 Chitinophagaceae bacterium | reverse complement strand
TGTACTTCGCAAAACAGATCCACGTTTCACTGCTCAGATGGAGTTCGCTAAGACACATTGTCCTAATGACCCTACTGTACAGACTGTATGGAATGTGTATGAAGTTGCGCCACCAATATTGGAGAGCACCGGTAAGATCAAGAACCCATGGCCTAATGTTGATGCACACTCAGGTGCATTGCTGAAGCACTATGGCTTGGTTGAAGAAGAGTTTTACACAGTATTGTTCGGTGTGAGCCGTGCATTGGGTGTATTATCGAGCCTATGCTGGGATCGTGCTTTGGGTTTCCCATTGGAGCGTCCAAAGTCTATCACTACAGAATGGGTGAAGAAATTCATTGCTAAGAGTGAGACTGTAGCTTAATTATAATAAAAAAGTAAAAATCAATAAAAGAAGCATGCAGTTATACTGTGTGCTTTTTTGTTTTTAGGAACAAAGAGATACCATAGGAACAAAAAAATAGCATCAGTTAAACTTGATGCCCGGACAACATTATGTGTTATTGACTCATTGGAAACTATTGCAGATAGTAGTTGTTTTTATTTAAACCATTTGTCGGTTAACTGTTCTTGTTCATCATCATCTGCACCGGGGGCCATTAAATCCACTTTTTACCAGGTTATCGTAATACCAGATGAAAGTTAATCCCAGAGTCCCCCACCGTATCAATTGATCTCGGCTCCCCGTTGACAAATTACTCTCGTGATAGGGAGGTTCTATCTTGTAAAAGGAGTTGTAAGTGTTGCTGTAATTATTAGCTCTGAAGATGGCCAGAAAGATAAGTGTGACTATTGCTGTGCTGATAAGCGGGAGCAGTGCTTCGTGCTGTAGGAATAGCTGTTGTATGAATTTTGCAAATCCTGTAGCTATGCAGAGCAGTGGTACGATAGTGGTATTCGTCCACTTGTTATATGCTTCTTTTATTCTGCTGAGGTGGCATGGAAGATTATCTGTATCGTGGAGCAGGTTGGCTAGTGCTCTGCGTTTTGCATTTAGTGCCAGGTGTGTGGTAAGGGCACTGCAGATGAAGTAGATAATGTAGAACTTGTAAAACTGGTCGTTAGGAAGATCGAAAGGAGATATTTTTTTGAAGATGTGCTTACTGATGATAAAGGGAAGGAGCAGTATTAACCATCTTATTTTGTTGCCCAACTCAAAGAATGAGGGCGGCGAGTGTTTATCGCAATTTTCTGTTGGAGGACTTCCGGGTGGCAGGTAATTTGTCCGAGGAGAGGCTGTTGGTCTGTGTGGCCAGGCCTGTTGTAGTCTTAAGATGCTCGGCGAGAATGTGTAAGGGCCGGTATCTGTGATCGTTTTGTAATTACTCATAATTACTTGACAAAATTAGACACACACCACCATTCAAAGAGAATTATTTTCTCAACTTAACAATTATTTAATGGCTCAATAACTCAATGGCTTAATCGGTATGGTTGCGGGTAAATTAACAGAATCAGATAAGGTATTACTTATATCGCCGGTCTTATCAAATTTCATTAAGCCATTGAGCCATTTCGAAATTCAGCCATTAATGTTTTACCTTTGCAACCAATTTTATAATATAATGAACAAAGGACCGATCTCCCAATTTATAGAGCACCACTACCGCCACTTTAATGCGGCTGCACTTGTAGATGCTGCAAAAGGTTATGAAACGCACCTGCTTGAAGGTGGTAAAATGTTGGTATCACTTGCCGGTGCTATGAGTACCGCTGAGCTGGGTATCTCTTTCGCTGAAATGATCCGTCAGGATAAGGTAGCTATCATCAGCTGCACAGGTGCAAACCTTGAAGAAGATGTGATGAACCTCGTTGCACACACACACTACAAGCGTGTACCTAATTACCGCGATCTTACTCCTGAGCAGGAATTCGAATTGCTTGAAGGTGGTTTCAATCGCGTTACTGATACTTGTATCCCTGAAGAAGAAGCTTTCCGCAGAATTCAGAAACATATCTACAAAATATGGAAAGATGCAGAGCAGAGTGGTGAGCGTTATTTTCCACACGAGTTCATGTACAAGTTGTTGCTGAGTGAGGTGATGAAAGAAAATTACGAAATAGATCCTAAGCATAGCTGGATGATTGCTGCTGCTGAGAAAAATATTCCAATCATCGTTCCGGGTTGGGAAGATAGCACAATGGGTAACATCTTCGCATCTTATTGTATCAAGGGCGAATTGAAGCCAAGTACAATGAAGAGTGGTATTGAGTATATGATGTGGTTAACTGAGTGGTATCGCGCAAATTCATCTGGTAAGGGAGTTGGTTTCTTCCAGATCGGTGGTGGTATTGCCGGTGACTTCCCAATATGTGTGGTGCCAATGATGTATCAGGATCTTGAGTGGCATGATGTTCCGTTCTGGAGCTATTTCTGTCAGATAAGTGATAGTACTACCTCTTATGGTTCTTACAGCGGTGCTGTTCCAAATGAAAAGATCACTTGGGGTAAGTTAGATATTCATACACCTAAGTTTATAGTTGAAAGTGATGCTACGATAGTAGCACCACTTATTTTCGGTTATTTGTTGGGTTGGTAATATAGATTTCAATAAATACAAAACAATACACAAAAGCGGCGGGTATTCCTGCCGCTTTATTTTTGGCATAAGATTTGCCTTTGTAGTATCAATAGCAGGTAATTAACAAAACTTTTCAAACCTTGTTATTAATTTTCAGGTCTTAATTGCTTTAAACGAAGAAAACATTTTTTATGAAAAAACTCATTCTTACATTGCTTTGCGTGTTAACAGGTTTTGGTGCTGCGGTATTTGCACAAACAAAAGATGGTCCTGTTTTCAAATTTACTAACGGAGAAACTTTTGATTTCGGTAAGGTGAAAAAAGGCCCGGTTGCTGAGCATACATTTGAATTTATAAATACCGGCAATCAGCCATTGATGGTGATGAATGTAACACCATCTTGTAGTTGTACTAATGTTGATTGGGATAAGAAGCCAATCTTACCTGGTCAGAAGGGGCATATTACGCTTGGTGTTAAAACATCTGAATTGACAGGTGTGTTCAACAAGAGTGTTTACATACAATCAAATGCTATAGTACCAAACGGAGAGAAGCGTTATACTATATACCTGAAAGGGGATGCTGTAAGTAATTAATAGTGAGCATACACATAGCAAAAGGGAGCGTAACAACCGTGTTACGCTCCCTTTTGTTTGAGTACCTGACAGATATAAACTGTTATGGTACGATAGCGGTTGTAGTAAGGGGGCTGGCACTAACGGCATTATAAACAGCTTTACCTGTACTATAGTCTTCATAAGCGGAAACATCGTTTACAGCAGAACCATAAGCTGAGAAATATACTGTTGATCCTGAAGTAAAACCTGCATCAATCAGGTCCTGAGTAGGGATAATGATCACTGCTCTTGGCACATTTGCGCCTATTGATCTTGTATATGTCAGCAGATAGTTTGCAGGAAGGTTGTTGCAAGTAGAGTTATTATTCAAGAATATAGTGCAACTTCTTACACGTGGGTCAGTTGTAAACGTCATTACTACTGAATCTCCGGTACCCGCTGCAGTTGGGTAAACATTGAATGTAGCTGGAGAGAAGTTAGGAATAGCTGACATTTTGATATCTCTATTCAGGGTGTCGCTCAGATACTGGAAATTGCTGACGCGAGTTGCACCATAGCCATTTGCGCTAGCTGTTAAGGTATAAGAGCCGGTCATAGTGCCACCGAAAATGTAGTAGCCTGATGTATTTGCATTAATCGCGGTAGAACCATTCAGCGAAATTTGTGCAGACTCTAATCCTGTAAGTACTTTGCTGCCATATTGGTCGTAGAGACTTACGTGACCACTGATAGCACCAGTGTAACTTGGTCCGGCTGCGCCCGCAGGTCCGGTAGCACCAGTGTCGCCTTTTTTAGTGCAAGCAGACAAAGAAGCTATCATGCCAATGGCGATGATGGAAGAAATGTTGATTTTTAGCATAGTTTTTATGAGAATGAAATCATTAGATATATAATAGAATAGAAAGTTTAAAAGAGACGAAAATTTTGTTTTGCGGGAAGCCCCTATGCACACACAGTTTTATGCAGTTTGATTTCTACTTTTGTATTATAATGAGTACTGCTGAAAATACAATTTTGGGGTTAAAATTGCCTACTGATCCCCGTTGGGCCGATCTCGCATCAATATCTATACAGGAAATACTTACAGATCATGCATTTTGTGAAATGAAAGCTGCAACACAATGCGTGACACTTATCTCCAGGTATGCCGATAAGGAAGCGTTGGTAAATGCTTTATCGCCGGTAGTAACAGAGGAATGGGGGCACTTCAGGATGGTGTGGGCTGAAATGAAGAAGCGTGGTTTTGGGCTGGGTAAACAACGCAAAGATGAATATGTAAACATGCTCATGGAACGTGAACCCAAACATGGTGCACATGGCGAAGAAAAACTGTTGCAACGGTTAATGATATTTGCGCTGATAGAGGCACGTAGCTGCGAGCGTTTTAGATTGCTGCACGAAAATCTTGAAGATCAGTCGCTTAAGGATTTTTATTATAAGTTTATGGTGTCTGAGGCGGGGCATTACCGCATGTTAATAGACTTAGCAGAACAATATTATACTGAAGAGCGTGTACGTGAGGCTTGGGCGTGGTGGTTGAAAACCGAAATTGAGGTTTTGGCTCAGTTAAAGCCAAGAGGAGATAGAATGCACTAATATCATAAAAGTGAGTATTGACCCCGTAAACAAGGTGCTTGTTTTATATGTTGTATTTATTTGTTGCTAAGTGGTAGAAGTATCTTTACGTTGATTAATTTTATTATGTATTTTTATATGCGCTGCTGATTTTTTTCTGTAGCGAATACACACAAAATATTATTTATGAAAAAAATGTTCATTATTGCTTTATTAGCATTGGGTAATTCTGTTTTTGCGCAGGATTATTGCAAACAGATAAAGAAAGAGGTGACAGACAATAATACTTCTTTTACTTACGAATCGCCATATAAAGCTGATTCTCTGCCGGCAATACGTGCCGTGCGCGCCTACAGTACTAATCCGGAAGCGGAATTTGATAACTTTAACCTTATCATGGCTATTCCTTGTGAGTTCAGTGATTTGCTGGAAAAAGGCACTTCAGGAGAAACAGAAAAAGAGGAGACCGGGATTGTAATAGAGTTTGATGACAAGTCTAAACTTGAAGATGAGGGTATATCTATATCTCATGATAAAAAGGGCGATGGTACAGCCAATAGAATAGCATATTATCCTATTACCCCGGATAATGTGAAAGATATTACCACCAAGAAGGTTGTAAAAATCCATTTAGGTGGTGGTGTTATTACTGTTACACCTGAAATGGCAACTGCCATTCAGAAATATGTCACCTGTCTCAGAGATGTGAAAAAGATGTAAGGGTTATTTTAGTCATTGGAATTAAGAATTTCACATTTTTTTAGGTTACCACATTGCGCTTAGCCCATTCCCCAAAGGGGGCTTTAGCCATTAAATGTGTAGATTTGTACATTAAATTATATCTGTATTGTTCAAGAAGCTCGACATATTAATTATCAGGAGTTTTATCGGGCCTTTTGTCGTTACATTCTTTATAGCCTTGTTTGTACTGGTCATGCAGTTCTTCTGGTTATATATGGACGAACTGATAGGTAAGGGGTTAAGTGTGTGGATGATTGTACAGTTACTTATGTACATGTCTGCAACGTTGGTGCCATTGGCATTGCCGCTTAGTGTGTTGTTGGCATCTATCATGACTTTTGGTGATATGGGAGAAAATTTCGAGCTGGTGGCTATTAAGTCGTCAGGTATATCGTTATTACGTTTTATGCGCCCATTATTGGTGTTCATAGGTGGCGTTACCGGCTTTGCTTTTTTCTTTAACAATAATGTAATACCTGTAGCCAATCTTAAAGCACTTTCATTATTGTACGATGTACGAAATTCAAAACCAACACTGAACATCAGACCAGATCAGTTTAACAATGATATTCAGGGATACTCAATAAGGGTAGGAAGTAAGGATGAAGATGGCTTCACGATACATGATATTATCATCTATGACCAAACGGACATGGTGGGTAATAACAAGGTCATTATAGCCAAGAAAGGGCAAATGATACCCACTGCAGATAAGCAAACACTTATTTTTAGGTTAGAAGATGGTTGGAGGTATGATGAACAATATGATCATGGACATCATGCAGCAGAATACCCTCAAACCCGAATGCACTTCGCAAAATGGGATAAGGTTTTTGACCTGTCTTCCTTTAATTTCACCAGAACTAATCAAGACTTGTTTAAGAATGCCTATCAAATGATGAATGTAGGGCAGCTTAAAGAGGTATTGGATAGTTTTGATAGAAATGAAAATGTAACGGTTAAGTCGGTTTCTTCTTACATGGCTCCTTATGTAACTATTGCCAATAAACTGAAAGAAGATACAGCCTTGGGCAAAAAAATAAATGCATCGGCCGGTGGAACCGGAACGTACACCACATCATTTATTGACCTTATTCCTGAAGATAAGCGATTGGTGATGTTACAGACGGCAAGTAATAACATTCGTAATCTGAAGTCCTTGATGGATAACAACAGCCTTAATGATAAGTTGCAAAAGGAGAATTACATGAAGTTCTCTGTTGAATTTCACCGAAAATTTGCACTGTCATTTGCTTGTATGTTGTTATTTTTGATAGGTGCTCCTATTGGTGCCATCATCAGAAAAGGTGGATTAGGGCTTCCGTTAGTATTTGCAGTAGTTTTCTTTATCACATTCCATATCCTTAATATAACAGGAGAGAAGCTGGCTAAGTCAGGGTCACTACCACCGTGGGCGGGTATGTGGATGTCTACAATTCTTTTATTCCCTATAGCTGTATGGCTGATAGTGACCGCAAGGAATGACTCTCAGATTTTTAATAAAGAGTTATACCTGCGTGCTTGGCGTGCAGTAAAAGGATTTTTCTCCAGAAAAGACACTAATCTTGCGTAGTAAGTTCAAAATAATATATAATCCCTGGTTTCATGTCATGCTATTGGCATGGATGTTATCCGGAGCTATACTGCTACTTACATTTGGTAAGCAGCAGTTGTTCATGGCCGTCAATTCGCATTATACTGCGGTTGGTGACCACCTAATGTATTGGACTACTTATGTAGGTCAACCGGAAGTGATAGTACCTGTATTGCTATTAATTGCATTGTTGCCACGTTTCAGAAATAAGTGGTATCTGCTTACTGCAATTGTCTGTAACATAAGTCCGTTGATTGTGCAGCAGGTGATGAAGCAATTATTTTATCATCCCCGCCCACTAAAATTTTATAGCCATGCAGAGTGGATTCATTTTGTAAAAGGTTATTGGCCGGAACTCACGGGTAACAATAGTTTTCCTTCGGGGCACAGCCAAGGTGCATTTAGTTTCTTTTGTTTTTTATCTTTGTTATTACCTGCCAAATATAGAAAGGCGGGACTATTGTTCTTTTTCATGGCCCTTTCAGTGTGTTATTCGCGCATGTATCTTGCCGCTCATTTTTTTGAGGATATTTATACCGGAGGTATGATAGGTGCATTTACCACTACACTTTTGTTTTCGTTGATGAGTCAGTACAAAACAAAACTGGGTGGCGATAAATTATAGTTATCACGAGATTTATCTCAATGAATATTGACGGGGAACATGCCTAGCTATATCAAATATTTTATTATTGCCATTTTGGGATGTATCCTGTTCTTGCCTTTTTTAGGGCAAGTGCATTTATTTGATTGGGATGAAATAAACTTTGCCGAATGTGCAAGGGAAATGATTGTATCAAAAGACTATTTACGTGCCCAGATAGATTTTATGCCTTTCTGGGAAAAACCACCTGTATTCATCTGGATGCAGGTATTGGGGATGAAGTTTTTTGGTGTAGGTGAGTATGCAGCTCGTTTTCCTAATGCAGTAATGGGTATTGCTACATTGCTTACTTTATATTATGCAGGCAAGAAAGTAGTTAATGAAAAGATGGCGACTTTATGGGTAATGCTATATGCGGCATCTTGGTTACCACATTTTTATTTTAAGTCAGGTATAATAGACCCAACGTTCAATTTTTTTATTTTTCTGGCATTTTTTCAACTACATCTGGTTAAGTTTTCCCACCGTAAGGGTTTGCATGCTTTGTTGTCCGGATTATTTCTTGGTATTGCCGTACTTACAAAAGGGCCGGTTGCGGTGTTGGTTGCCGGGTTGTCGTTTGGGGTGTATATTATCATTAATCGCGGCCTAAATGGATATAGGGTTAAGGACTTACTCATTATTGCTTTTAGTGCGCTTATACCATTTGCTTTATGGTTAGGTGCTGCGGTAGCTATATATGGTTTTGCCTATGGTAAGTGGTTCATGACAGAGTTCATCACCTATCAGATAAGATTATTTAGAACAGAAGATGCAGACCATGGTGGGCCATTCATTTATCACTTTGTGGTATTGCTGATTGGTTGTTTTCCTGCTGCAGCATTTTTATTCCAATATTCCAGAAAAAGAACTTCTGACGCAAGCAATACCCGAGATATGAGTCGCTGGATGTGGATTTTGTTTTGGGTGGTATTGATTCTTTTTTCTATCGTAAAAACAAAAATTGTTCACTACTCTTCGTTGTGTTATTTCCCACTTACATATCTGGCTGCAATGCAGTTATACAAGTTGAGTTATGAAGGAGCAACTATGAAGAAAGTGGTTAAGTTATTACTTTATTTTACCGGCATATTATGGGCGGTAATATTGATACTACTTCCTGTTGTTGGTATTAATAAAAAAATGTTGATACCGATAATTGATGATCCATTTGCAGTTGGTAATCTTAGTGCAAGTGTGCCTTGGAGTTATGCAGAGTGTTTATGGGGTGTATTTTATCTTATAGCAGTTTGTGTGACCATCGCCATGATGAACAAAGATTTCAGAAAGTGGATGTTTATGCTATGTATGGTGCAGTTGGTAATGATACAAGTAACTATACTTCACTTTACACCAAAGATCGAAGCCTATTCCCAGCGAGCCGCAATTTCCTTTTTTGAGCGTTTTGAAGGTAAGGAAGTATATATTTTCCCTTTAGGCTACAAAAGCTATGCGAATATATTTTATGCTAAGAAACCAATGTTTGCTAATGCCGAATATTACAAGAATGGAAAAGTAAATGAAGAATGGTTGCTTCATGGTATTGTGGATAGACCAACTTATTTCATTAGTAAAATTCAGGACGCTAAACAATACAAGGCAATGCCTCAATTAGAATGTATTGGTGAAGAGAATGGCTTTGTGTTTTTTAAAAGAAAGTAATTAAAAACAAGACTAAATTTTCTTCTTATCCATATCAACCTTCAATCTTTTTGCGACATTTTTTGGTGCAATTGAATAGTTTTCTGAAAACTATTATTAGTAGTTTAAGCTGATTTTAGTCACTGTTGAAATATTCTTATATGTGTAATAAGCTACGTTTTAACTTATTGTATTTTTTTACAATTCAATAACAATTTTTACCTGCTGAAAAGGCACCTGATTATTTGTTTATTAGCTAATTCGGGTTGACATTTGTGTATAATTACTTCCTTTCTCGCCTCGAAAACGCGATCATTTTTACTCCTTAAAATCCCTTTATAACGTGGGGGAATTCTGTAAGAGTAAACAATAGTTGTCCTGAATAGCACAGTCTTTTTTTTACTAAAATACAGCAGAGATGGAGTACAGGTCATTTGTATCATTGAACATTGCCATAATTGGCAATAGCAGATTGGGGGAGGCATTAACAACAGCCTTTACAGCGTGTGGTCATATTGTGTATAGAGCCGGCACACTAAGTGAGAAAACAGGTATATTGACAGAGAGCGATGAGTGTGAGGGTGTACACTATTGCAGTATCGAGGATGCCGCTGCCTCGGCAGATTTTATTATGATTGCAACTTCTGCACAAGATGTAAGAGAAGTTGCCTATTGGCTAGGCGATGTTAGGCGCAAGGTAATAATAGACCTTACCGTTAATGTTTCTGAAAGTGCAAAAGATGCAGTGAATACTGTTGGTGCAATCAAAGCGATAACAGGTTCAGAGCATATTGTGAAGGTATTGAGTCTGTACAAGCATGAAGAAAAATTTACTCCTTTGTTTGGTGGCCAGAAGGTACAAGGTGTGTTGATAGGTGATAGCCTGAAAGCTAAAGAGATAATGAAAATTATCAGCAGAGAGTTAAATGTAACTGAGTTTTACGATTTCGGAGGTTCTGAGAATATGGGGTTGTTTGATCAGTTGTGTACATGTTGCAGATCAATGATAAGTCCTACCTATAAGAGCAAAGTACTGGTGACTGTAGGGAATAAATAAGTCATTCTGCAAATTAGTAATCATACAATATAGCGAAGGCAGCCCTCATTGGGCTGCCTTCGCTATTAAAAAGAAAAATCATATTGCTTATTGCGGAACTTTGCTCAGTATCATCTGAATTTGATCCGGTACTTTTAAGCCAATTTGTTGCATGTGCGTTGCGTGGCTTTTGGCCTCAGGAAATTGTCTGCGATTAATGTATGTAAGCAAGAGATTATTGTTTGCAGGCTCACTTGCAGGCATTCTTGTCAGGTAGTTTTTGAGGTAGTTAATAGTTCCTGTTGTGTCGTTTTTGGTCATTGCAACCCTTGCCAGATAAAAGTCACATTCTACAAAATCGGTTCGTTGTTTCTCAGCGAGCAGATATTTTTCAGACTGTAGCACCGAATCCTGCATTTGTAACATCTTCCCGTAATAGAAGTTTAAATATTTTTGAGTAGAGTCAATACTATATGCTTTTCTGAAAAGATGGTATGACTTCTCCAGATTATCTTCTCTTGCACCTAACATCATATTAGCATATGCTGAGTTAGGCGAAGTAGCTACTGCAGTTGTCCAAAATGAGTATGGGTCTTTAAAACAACGTTGGTGTACAAAATTACCTATCGCTAAAAGTGCACACAGAATGCCGGAAAATAAAAGTGTATTAGAGTCAATAACACGTTTGAAGATGGTTGTTTCTGACAAAACAATCAACATGCCAATGATAGGCAGATAAAGTCTATGCTCAAATGTCTGCTCATTGAGGTTATTGGGTATCAGTAATGCCGGGATGAGGAATATGAAGAAAATAATAGCACCACATATTACCTTTT
The DNA here is from genome assembly GCA_947454715.1 of Chitinophagaceae bacterium. Classification (GTDB taxonomy): domain Bacteria; phylum Bacteroidota; class Bacteroidia; order Chitinophagales; family Chitinophagaceae; genus Flavipsychrobacter. The sequence goes on along the minus strand of CANGMZ010000091.1, from coordinate 1,466 downwards.
TCCAATTGACTTCTTTAGAGAAGTACAGTGATGCTGCAATCAATGCTATTGCAATATATCCATATAGGTTGCTTGTTTGTTCCTGCATTGGGAAATTACTCAGATTCACGGGCAGGATGATTTTTCCTATATATTGAGGGATTAGGGGTAGTCTATGAATAAATGAGCTGACCATGTTTCCAATATCCGTGCCTGATGTTGCATTGATATTGCTTGCTTGAGATCTGACAATAAACCATATCAGAAAACAAGCTACCCAACTTGAATACAAAATGATATTGGACCTTGAGCGCCAATCGTTACCAATAATGAATACCAGTATAATGAAGGTAACAACGGGAATAAAGACGGCTGTTTCTTTTGTGAAAAATGCCATCAGTAAAAACAGCACTGACAATAGTATGTCTTTGAGCTTACCCATGTCGGAGTAATCAATAGCAAAATTGAAGAACGCGAATGTGAATAATGCTAAAAGTGTGTCATTTCGTCCAGGTATCCAGGCAACTGCCTGAGTTAGAACCGGGTGAACGGCAAATGCCAGTGCTAAAAGAAAGGAATGCAACCTTCTGATTCTCAACTTTACAAACAGGTTGTAAGCGAGTACTACACAGCTGATATGCAGCATCACATTAATAACATGGTACCCAAATATTTCTTGTTTAGCAAATTGATAATTTAATATGATGCTATCAAGAAATAGTGGACGAAAGTAGGGGTCTTTTGTAGCGTCGAATAAACCACGGTGAAATGAGGTAAAAAGATTTGCCAGATTCTCGTTGTATTCATGAAATTCACGAATGAATATAGAATCGTCTAACTCCGTAAATCCAAAATTTAAGGTTGGGATATAAATGATGAGTGCAATGATTGACAACCATAAAAAAGGATATTTTATAGCGACTGGTGCCAGATTTTGAGGGAATGTTCCTTTTTTCTGCACATCTTTTTTGTCAATAATTTTGTGGGGCTGTTTTTGCCCTGCTTTATATGTCAACGTTGAACTTTTATATGTGATGATTGATTGATAGCATGAAACTATCTGTAAATTCATGTAGGTACAGACATGCAAAAATAAAAAAAATGACGAATTAGCGTAAAAATACTACTAAAATTAGTCAATTTAAAATAATTGTAAATTTATTTATTTATGCATTTTTATATCGTTTACGGGCAGTAATATAATATAGTGATTGGGATGCCCTTTATTCTATATATCAATATAATATTTGATCGAGTACCATGTCATGTGGCTCGGTTGGAACCTTTTCTATAATTTGAAAAGGGTAAGCAATGCCTAATTTATATGCCTGTGGCTGCGATACTAAAAAAGTATCGTAATAGCCCGAGCCGTAACCAAGTCTGTAATTCTGTCTGTCAAATGCGAGCCCGGGAATTATAAACAAATCAAAATTACCGGTATATTCTATGCTATTTGCGGGATGTTGCGTTCCATAAATACCACTTTC
>CANGMZ010000090.1 GCA_947454715.1 Chitinophagaceae bacterium | reverse complement strand
CATTAATTAAAATTTACGATGTTAATTGAAAAATAAATATGTACTATTTCACTACCGTTAGATATTCACTAAACGAATATTATGCAAACATACGCAATTGCTCAGATATGAGCGGGAATAGATATTCTGAAAATTTGTTAATTCAGCGTTAAAGTGTGGATAAAAAGACAATTTTAAATTCATAAACAACTACTAATCAATTATTTATGAGTGTAAACTTGTTTAAGATAAAATGGTTCTGCTGTGGATAAATTGACAAAATTATTACAGTTATATTGTTCCAAAGAGTAACCCAGCCATAAAGAAATATCTAAATTTACAGTATTATCTATATGTTTGATCTTTCCATATTTCATTGAAATTTCGTCATCTACACAATCACTAATCAAACATATACTTAAATCACCCAACATGTAATTGTCAAGATTTTCAGCCATTATGTGTGTTGCTACATCTATATTTTTGAAATTATTATCAAATATATTAATGAAATATTCCTGGTCTCTTGCCAACAATAAAGGAATATACTTATCATACATCTTCCCATATTTGCAAAATGCCTGATAAGCCAATAGTGTAAGCTTATTATCTAGTAACAAAGGAATATTTAATGCATAACAAATTCCTTTCGCTGTAGACAACCCTATTCTCAGGCCGGTATACGAGCCTGGCCCTGCGCAAACAACAACCGCACTTAGCTGACGCATGGTTATCCCACCTGCCTCTAAAACATCGGCTATCATCAGGTTGATTGAACTGGCGTGATTACGACTTTCAGTATTAATCTGGCTGCTAACCAACTTACCATTTAGGCCTAAAGACACACTTCCTGTGTCGCCCGAAGTATCAATATGTAAAAGGTATTTCATTTTTCTGTAGTGCAAATGTAAGGATGCTATTACTTTTGTAGTCATGGAAAAGAAAATCATCAGAACAAATAATGCTCCGGCACCAATTGGGCCTTATAATCAGGCAGTAAGTTTCGGCAATTTATTATTCGTTTCAGGCCAAATTGCGTTAGACCCTATAACCGGTAATCTGGTTCAGGACGACATTAAAACCGAGACGACATTAGTAATGAACAACCTGGCTGCAATATTGAAAGAAGCCGGCATGGACTTCTCTAATGTATTGAAATCCACCATCTTCCTAATGGATATGCAGCAATTTGGCGCAGTAAACGAAGTATATGGCAGCTATTTCACCACAGAACCTCCTGCACGTGAAACAGTTCAAGTTGCAGGCCTTCCTCGTGGTGTAAACGTTGAAATCAGTGTTATTGCTGGAAAATAATTTTACAAAACAGGACACTTGTCGTATATTTGTAGACAAATGTCCTGTTTTATGAAACCATACAATAAAAATAATGAAGACGATTCAGCTGCAAATGAACTTGCAACTGCCTACGTTGTTCATCCTATTACTGCGGTAGCTCGTACCATAGGCATGATGGGTATGTCAGGCAAAAAAGAATTTGAAGCTATCAGAAACGATAATGACTTCATCAATGTCATAAGAACAGGCATTCCAAGACAGGCAATGACATATTTAATGGACATTACAGACCTTTCCCTCTTGGAGATGGCAACAATTACACATACCTCAGACCGCACATTACGCAGGTATAAACCACAACAGAAACTCTCACAAGAGCAATCAGAACGAATGATAGAGCTGGCAAAGCTATACAGCCGGGGAGAAGAAGTATTTGGGTCTATCACTGCATTTAAGCAATGGATGGACGCTATATTAGTGCCATTGGGCAACAAAAAACCTAAAGATTTTTTAGATACTTCTTTAGGAATAAACATGCTGCTCGATGAGATAGGAAGAATTGAACACGGAATTTTCGCCTGATGCTGGTATATAGAATCGCTAATTGCCGATACATCAATGATCTTTCCGGAAAGGGCGCCGCAATGTATGGTGGCAGATGGAACAGTAAAGATGTGTATATGCTTTATACCGCAGAGAGTGCAGCTTTGGCACTTCTGGAAACTATAGTACACATAGGCCGAATACCCGAACAAGGTTTTTGCATGATAACCATACAATTGCCCGATGATAAAATTGAAATAACGGACATTGATAAACTACCGGCCAACTGGCATAAGAACCCCGCACCAGACGGACTAAAAATGATTGGCGATAATTTTATTACCGCGTCAAAAAAATTAACGATGAAAGTACCTTCTGTAATTATGCCGGAAGGGTATAATTTATTGATAAATACGCATCACCACGAATTCAAAAAAGTAAAGATTATCAATAGTAGAACCCTTACAATTGACGATAGATTACTACATGCCACCGGCAGATAGTAATCTATCATTTCTTTGTTCAATAATATTAGTTTTTACGGGTTTCTTTAGCCCATGTATCTTTCAAAGTAACAGTTCGGTTAAAAATAATTTTGTCACTTGTGCTATCTGTATCTACACAGTAGTAACCTTTTCTCATAAATTGGTAACATTCACCCGGCTTTGCCTTCATCAATGACGGCTCTATATAAACAGAAGGCAATATCTGCAATGCCTCCGGATTTATATATTCTTTAAAGTCACCTTCTTCACTCGAAGGATCTTCAACCTTAAATAAACGATCATAGTTCCTAACCTCAGCAGTGCGTGCATGCGCAACACTTATCCAGTGGATAGTTCCTTTCACTGTAAGTCCGCTTGTATCGTTACCACTCTTGCTTTCAGGTAAATATGTGCAGAGCACTTCAGTAACATTGCCATGCTCGTCTTTGTTGCAGCCTTCGCATTTTACAATATATGCACCTTTAAGACGAACCATATTTCCTGGAGTAAGACGGAAAAACTTCTTTGGTGCATCTTCCATAAAATCTTCACGCTCTATCCATAACTCCTTACTAAAAGGGACGGAACGTGTGCCGTTTGGTGTTTCCGGGTTATTTTCAATCTCAAATACATCACCTGTTTCTTCATAGTTTGTGATAACTAGCTTTACTGGGTCAAGAACGGCCATAACACGGTCTGTAACTTTATTAAGATGTTCTCTTACACAGAATTCCAATAGACTGAGATCAATCATGTTTTCTCTTTTAGCAACACCTACTGTGTCACAAAGATTGCGGATAGCTTCAGGTGGATACCCCCTACGACGCATACCACTTAATGTAGGCATACGCGGATCGTCCCAAGATGATACATAACCTTCATTAACCAATTTTAGCAGCTTACGCTTGCTCATAACTGTATAAGTAAGGTTCAACCTGGCAAACTCATATTGCTTAGATGGGAAAATACCCAACTGCTCTATAAACCAATTATATAAAGGACGATGGTGTATAAATTCAAGTGTGCAAATAGAATGTGTAATCTCTTCTATACTGTCACTCTGACCATGAGCGAAATCATATAACGGATAAAGGCACCACTTATCACCAGTGCGGTGGTGATGCGCATGTTTTATGCGGTAAATAACCGGATCTCTCAAAAGTAGATTAGCATGAGCCATATCTATTTTCGCTCTCAACACTTTTGCACCGTCTTCATATTTACCATCACGCATTTCTTCAAACAGTCGCAGATTCTCTTCTATACTTCTATCTCTGAAGGGGCTATTCTTTCCCGGCTGTATAGTAGACCCTTTAGTTGCAGCTATCTCTTCTGCGGTGCTATCATCTACATAAGCACAACCTTTTTTAATAAGCGATACCGCAAAATCATAAATCTTTTCAAAATAATCAGATGCATATAATTCGTTATCCCACTTAAAACCAAGCCACTCTATATCTTTTTTTATGCTTTCTACATATTCTGTTTCTTCAGTAGTGGGGTTAGTATCATCAAAACGCAGATTGCATTTTCCGTTGTACTTTTTTGCCAGACCAAAATTCAGACATATTGACTTTGCATGACCTATGTGCAAATAGCCATTAGGCTCAGGAGGAAAACGCGTTTGAATACGACCTGCGTTTACGCCGTCTGCAATATCTTTTTCGATTATTTCTTCTATAAAATTAAGTGATCTCTCTTCAGCCATCGTTTTAGTTGTAATAGCTGCAAATATACGCTGTAGATTTATTGCAAGCCACTTAACAACCAAATGTGTATTGTTTATTATAAGTTGACATTCAATACATAACTGAATTTCAATGACCTGTAGTCACTTTATAACATACTATTAAATACCCCTCTTGTTTGAGGTTAGCTCGGTTAAACGTATTTTTGCACGGATCCCATATAAATAAAATTACTTTCAATATAAATATTGTCCGATGAATAAAAATTTACTCTTCTGTTTGGCCTTCTTGCTCATAGCAGTAAAAGTGGGTGCGCAGGACAGCTTCTCAGTCAGGGCACAACGGTATATTGAGCAATACTCTATCATGGCAATGGCAGAGCAGCAACGCTCTGGCATTCCTGCATCAGTGACTCTGGCACAGGGTGTGTTAGAAACGGAAGCAGGCAAAAGTGAATTGGCTTGTAGCGCAAATAATCACTTTGGTATAAAATGTAAAGCTGATTATGCTGGTGATAAGTTTTTTCACGACGATGATGCACCTAAAGAGTGCTTCAAGATGTATAAATGCGCTGAAGACTCTTACAAAGATCATTCAGACTACCTGAAACGTAATCCTCGTTATACTCCGTTATTTTCACTTTCTCAGACAGATTATGCATCTTGGGCAATTTGTCTGAAAAAATGTGGCTATGCCACTAATCCGCAATATGCACAAAGACTGATAAAAATAATTGAAGACTTCAAACTGCAGCAATATACTTATGCTGCAATGGACTCTTCTTTTATGCCTAACCAGAAAATTGCGCTAAAAACCGGTAACCCTTTAAAAGAAAGCTACAAAGCACCACCGATTGCCGGCCCACAGGACACAATAACAAAAATAGTACTTACTACATTTGACCCGGTGGACAAACCAACAACAGCAGCAAAAGCAAAGCCAAAAGCTGTAGCTAAAGACTCTATCAAAACAATACCTGCACCGGTGGCTGAAGTAGTAAAACCAACTATAGAAACAGCACAAACCGTTGCCGAGACACCCAAACCTACTACAACTACTTCATTTGCTGTAGTAAAAAATATGGCAGATAGTGCCCATCATATTATTGTACACGATGGCCCAATGCCATTGCAAACTAAGGATGCGCCTACACCAGACTCTCCACTTGTGGCAAAAGTAGCCGCAGCAAGCCCACAAGCAAGCATTGATACAAAATATGATAGCGGCAAGATTATAACTGTTAACGGCTTGAAAGCATTCTATGCATATAAAGGTGAAATCTTATTGCAATATGCAGTAAAGTATAATATCCGATACCCACACCTATTAGAAATTAACGATCTGCCTGATGGGCCGCTTGATGCTAATATGCCTGTTTATCTGGAGAAAAAACTTTCTTCCGGCACGCACGCACGCCACACAGTAAAAGATGGCGAAACAATGTTCCTGATTGCACAGGCGGAAGGAATGCAATTGAAAAGACTGCTAGCTCTAAACATGATGGATATTGGTGACGAACCGGCAATTGGCACTATTCTGGAATTGCAGAATGGGGTATTTCGTAAACCTGCATTAAGAGCTGTGAGTGAAATAGAAACCCAACCAAACACCACTACATTATTGGGTAAAAGCACCCCTCCTGCTGACCTCATTACCATCAACAGACCCAAACCAGCAACCACACCGGTAGTTAAACTCGCAGATACGCTGCAACACGAAAAGGCGCAGCCTTATGTAGAAACTATTAGTGTAAACAAACCTGCTGTTACAGAAACAACTGCTACAACTACCATTCCCGTAGCTACTCAAACAGTAACAACCACACCCGTTGTTACACAAACTATAGCAAAAGCAGATACAGCTCACCCTGTTGTTGCAGCAGAACAGAAACAAGACACTACTGTTGATGAACTGGCAGCATTAAAAGCAGAGCTAGATAAGGTTGTTTATACTGATGATAGTAAACTCCTCAACAACAACCCGAAAACTACAAACAACACAGTAACTCCTACTACCAAGAAGGAAGAACAAAAAACTGTTAAAGAAGTAAAAGAGACAAAGAAGAAGGCAGAAGCAAAGAGTAAGGAATCTAAGTACTATGTAATTAAAGAAGGTGAAACACTTGGCGGTATAGCAAACAGGCACGATGTAACTGTAAAACAACTGATGAGGTGGAACAATATTAAAGCTGACCAGATAAGGGCAGGAAAAAAACTACGCGTAAAAGAATAACATGGATATACATATCATAGATAAGACATTTACCCCATTTATATCGGCGGATAAAATAAAAAACAGAGTAGGCGAATTAGCTGCGCAAATCAATAAAGATTACGAAGGCAAAAAGCCACTCGTGATTGGTATACTCAACGGTTCTTTTATGTTTGCTGCTGATTTGTTTCGTATGCTGACTATAGAAGCGGAAATTTCTTTTATTAAACTTGCTTCATACAAAGGCACTACATCAACCGGCAATGTAGTTACCGCAATAGGTATGGAAGAGAACCTGAAGGACAGGCATGTAATTATCGTTGAAGATATTATTGATACAGGCAAGACGCTCCATGCTTTTATGCCGGAGATCGCAAACAGACAACCTGCTTCTGTAAAAATTGCTACGTTCTTATCTAAGCCCGATGCACTAAAGTATGATGTAAAAGCAGACTACTGTGCATTTGAAATAGAAAATAAGTTTGTGCTTGGTTACGGCATGGACTATGATGGTTTGGGTCGTAATATTCCTGAGCTTTATGTTTTAAAAGGACAATAGCCAATACGGCTGTCCTGCATTCATAACCTGAATTAGTTTTTGGCGTACTGCTTTATGAAAAAAGCCTTGTGGTTCTTTGTGCTTTGCTGTGGCTTATTATCTGCCCTGCATACCTATGCACAGAAATGGCAATGGGCGCGGGCAGCTTCTTGCAGCTCTCCTCTGGGAGGGAGTGAAGGATGGCTTACAAAAACAGACCCATCAGACAATGTATTCATGGTAGGAATGTATTACGGTGACAGTATATGCATAGACATAGATAGATATTATAACCCGGTCAATTCAGCCAACAATGTGCAGACGCTCATTGTAAAATATGACACGGGCGGAAATCTATTGTGGAGTCACGCTGCCAGTCATGGATTATCTCGCCCCATATCAATTACAACTGACCATAAAGGCAATTTTTATGTATTCGGATATTTCAGTACAGACAGTATTCGGTTCGATGACCGTTTACTCGTTAACCCCGGGTTCGACTTTGCACACCCCACCGCAAATACATGCTACTATCTGGTAAAATATGACAACTCAGGTGTGTTACTTTGGGCAACTAATGGGACCGGAAATTTCCATCCGGATGGCGATTATCTGAAACCCGGCGGCATAGCTGCGGATGCCGATGGAGACATATACATATCTGCAACTTACAACACAGCCAAAATAACAATAGGCGCGGACAGCCTGAGCAATGCAGATGCAACTAATAATACGAACGATATTTTCATAGCCAAGTACAACACATCGGGCAATATACTTTGGTCTCGCTCTTATGGGGGCAGTAAAGATGATTACGTTTTAGACGTTGCCTGCAACAGCAATAAAATATTCATTACCGGCTATTTCAAATCTAATTTCATTGACTTTGGCGCAACACGTCTGTTTAATAGCAGCAAGGAAGGCTACATAGCCTGTCTCGATATTTATGGCAATGTTTTGTGGGCAAGGAATGCAGGAGGTAAGGGTGTTGCACGCAGTTTAGCCGCTGATAAGAAAGGTAATGTTTATGTAGGCGGTGGGTTTACTGATACATTATCTTTTGATGCCAATACCACCTACAGCGCAACTGGTGGTTACTTTGTCATTAAATATGATTCTGCGGGCAACATGGGTACGCCTAAGATTATGACACCAACCCTGTCTATGATATCATGTTGCGATGTATATAGCATGGCTACAGATGCCTGTAACAATATTTGGGTGTCTGTGAATCTGGAACCGGGCAAGGGCGTAAAAATAGACAATACAACTACTGTGTATCCTCCTGCCGGCAGCACCGACCCTACTTTTTTTGCTGGTTTCGATCCGTCGGGTAATCTGCTGGATCATGTAGCATTACCATCAGGTGGTGGATATAATACAGGGCTCTCTAATACGGGGCTCTCAGCTGACAGCAAGGGAGCGGTAATCTTCTCGGGCGACTACCGGGCACTCGATCCATTTATTGTTGGCAACGATACACTGCACCTCTATAACAACCAACAGACTAATATTTTTGTAGCCAAATACCAGACTTCATTTACGTGTGCTACACCGCCACCACCGGTTTACCCTTCTGTTCCTGTTATTAAAGTTTATCCTGACCCTGCGGTTGATATGACGGTACTCAGCTACACCGGCGATTTAAGCACCGGTGCAACAATGACCCTCAGAGACATAACCGGAAGAATGATACGGATATACCCGCTCACCACACAGCTGACACCATTTTCTGTTGCCGACCTGCCTAGTGGCACATACCTGTGCATGATAAAAGTAGCCGGAAGAGAAATCTACACACTCCGATTGGTGGTACTCAGATAGCCCACCAACGATTCTGTGTTAGTAAAAAACTGATGTTGGCAGTTCGCCCTTTATCAATCCTCCCGCTTTAGCCTTATCAAATAAAGTGATGATCGCTTTTCTGCCTGTTTCACCCAAATCTGTTGAGTAGTCATTGACATACAGCTCTATGTGCTTACGCATCACATCTTCTTCCATTTCCTGCGCATTTGCGGTTACGAATGGAGCCAATGTTGGGTATCTTTCCCATGAATAAGCAATACTCTCTTTTATTATTTTATCTATTGTTGCGCTTAACTCTTTATCGAAACGACGACGAACCACTATACCACCCAATGGTATAGCCGCTTGTGTAGTCTGTTCCCACCAATCTCCAAGATCTATTAATTTGGTCAGGCCCTTGCTTTGGTAGGTAAAACGGCCCTCGTGTATGATTAATCCTGCATCATAGCGACCATCTATCACAGCAGCCTCTATATCGCTGAATATCATCTCCGTTTTATTCTTCGCTTCAGGGTATGCCAATGAGAGTAATAGATTGGCAGTTGTATTAAAGCCCGGAATAGCAATTTTGTATTCGCTTACCTTGGTCATATCCAAAGCACTATTGGCTACCAACAGCGGCCCCACTCCCTCTCCTAATGCGCTCCCACTATGCAACAAAGCATAATCATTGACCGTATGCAGGAAAGTGCTGTAACTCAACTTTGTTATATCCAGTTTACCTTGTTCTGCCCATGCATTGAGCGTGCCCACATCTTCCATCACATATTTGAAGGTAAGTCCATGGGTGTCAATTTTACCATTTACCATGGCATCGAAAATAAAAGTATCGTTAGGACAAGGGCTAAAGCCGAGCGTTAATTCCATTGTATGTGTTCTATAATAAAAGGTAAAGTTCAGGTCATTTTATAATTATGCCCTGCCTAAAAAATCTATAAGCCAATTGTTCAGATTAATAATCGCATCTTTCATTCGCCACTGGCTTTTGTCACGCGGTATTACATAGTTCGATATGCCCCTTATCTGCACAAAAGGCACACCCAACTGCAGGCACACATAATGAAATGCTGCACCTTCCATACTCTCTACCTGACAGCCGAAACGACTCCGCCTCATAGCGATAGTGTGCTCATTACCACTAACTGTGTTTATGGTAAGCCCGGTCACTTTATTTAAAGCAATAGATTCGGCCAAAGAATGTGGTGGTGACACTAACCAACTATTACTATGTGGATGTTTATCAGGGTCAATCAACCCCATATCGAAGATATCTATATAGTCGTCATGGTCTTCGGCTCCTATATCGCCATAACGCTCTGCTGTAACCTGAACAACTGCACCTAATGGTATCTCTGCATCAAAGCTACCACCTACACCTGCCTGTATTACCAGATCATACCGTTGCTGCATAAGTGCCCGGGTGAGTGAGAAAGTGGTGGCTATAGCACCTACCCCACCCACGAGCAGGGTAACATTATGAGGTATAGTTGCCCCGCTGTTAAGGTAGTCTTTAAGTATACCCACCTCCCCATCTGTGGCCGATAAAAGAAGCACATTCATGCTGCAAATAACCGCTTTTTTTGCTAAACCATGTAGTAACCACTAACTTTGCACCTAAATTAGAGAAATGATTTATTTGACGCGTGTTGAGCATTTTAATGCAGCTCATAAGTTATACAACAACAACTGGAGCTTAGAAAAGAACAAAGAAGTATTTGGCAAATGCAGCAATGAAAACTGGCATGGGCATAACTATGAACTTCATGTAACCCTGAAAGGCGAACCGAACCCTGAAACAGGCTTTGTTTACAATGCAAAGACGCTTGGCGACGTTATTAAACAAGTGATTATTGAAAAAGTTGACCACAGCAATCTGAACCTGGATGTTGACTTTATGAAGGGAAAATTCACCAGTGCAGAGAACCTGGCTATTGGTATTTGGGACGAATTGAAGCCACACGTAGAAACAGAAACAACCAAACTGCATAGCATTAAGCTTATAGAAACACGCAACATATTTGTTGAATATTTCGGATAACAGGGCTTAAAAGCCACCCAAAAGTCAGGCAATAAAGTAAGTTAGGTATTGTTTTTCCCTATACATGCATGTGCTAAACTTTTAGTGAACATGCAGTAGGTATCTACATTACTATTACCTTTGTTTAATTATTGCACGTAAAATTTAAACAACATTGAGCTACAAAAAGATAGAGACATTTGATGCCAGAGCTACCGAACAGCTCAAAACTAACTATAGAGGTATCATAGAGTCTATAGGTGAAGATCCGGAAAGAGAAGGTCTGCTGAAAACTCCTGAGCGTATGGCTAAGGCTATGCAGTTCCTTACTCAGGGCTACCAGATGGACGCTAAAGAAATTCTCAATTCTGCTAAGTTTGAAGAAGCATACAAAGAAATGGTATTGGTAAAGAACATAGAACTATACTCTATGTGCGAACATCACCTGTTACCTTTCTTTGGTAAGGCGCATATTGCCTACATACCTAACGGTTATATTACCGGACTCAGCAAGCTGGCCCGTGTGGTAGATTCTTTTGCTCGCAGACTGCAGGTACAGGAGCGCCTCACTCACCAGATTCTGGACGCCATTCAAGATACCTTGCAGCCATTGGGTGTAGGTGTAGTGATAGAAGCGCAGCACCTGTGTATGATGATGCGTGGTGTTCAAAAACAGAACAGTGCCACTACTACATCTGCCTTCAGCGGTCAGTTTATGAAGAACGAAACCAGAAGTGAGTTTCTTCGTTTGATAGCAGCTGACTTGAGTTAGTTTTCAGTAGATAGTCGCTAGTAGATGGTAGATAGTTCTGCTGTATTTCTTACAATTATGAGTAGATAGTTTTTAGTTGTTTTAGTTTGCTTATCTTGCTGCACAGAAAATCTTAGATTATATTTGCGTCCCGATTTTACAAATCGGGACTTTTTTGCGCTCGGGAAGTAGCGCAGCCCGGTAGCGTACATGGCTGGGGGTCATGTGGTCGCAGGTTCGAATCCTGTCTTCCCGACCATTTTACGAAAGTGAACAAACTTTTACGATTCTGTAAGTTTGTTCACTTTTTTGTTTGTTTCTTTACGATTTTTCCTCGTTTTTAGTTCGAATCAATTAGAGCTGAATAGGCTGCACATCATTCTTGTGAGTTGCCTTGGGCGGTGATACATAATACATTAATATTCCACTGTCCGAAGGAACAAAATAATTCACTTCGTTAATATTGCAGATGTCCAGAATTCTGACCAATGTTGAATACTTACATTTGCCGCCTAAATGAAAGTTAATTGCATGAATAGTGTCTCTGTTAGAAATTATCTCTTTAATATATAACTCTCCAAACTTAAGTTTGATCTCGTCTTCGTTGACATTACCAGTAAGGTTTAGTTCCAGGGTATTGCGCTTCGGGACCACGAAGTGAATGAAGGGGTATTTCTTCATCATAGTATCCCAATACCCTTTATCGTACCAATTAACCACAAGAACATTTTTGTTAATTGTCCTTAACCGTGCGCTGCCAAAATAGTAGAATAAAAAGGGAACTGTGATTAAGCTTATCAATCCAGGTCTATAATAAATTTTTGTGTGCTTCCTTGGCATCGTATAATAAAGATGCGAATTTTTCAATTTTCCACAGTTTTTAGTTCGAAACTTGTCCAGTCAAGTCTATTAACGATTATGCTTGTTCTTTTACGATTTTGAACGTTGCTTTTCGATTATGCAAATAAGTTGATGAATTGCCTCTAAATCGCGGATGAACTGGTTCGAAAGTTGTCCAGTCGCCCCGACATTAACTTAAACGGGAACAAACTTGCCAGTTGTTGCTAGTTTGTTCCCGTTTAAGTTAGTTGTTACCCAAAGATTCCTGTTTTTCAGTTCGAATCCAGTTTCAAAAATTATCTCACATAGTGTCGTATTGCGTTTTCTTCTTCGCGGTACCACTGTGTGGTGCGCGTACATAGGTTAGTAAAATATACCCCCTCTTTGTTCGTAAAACGTTGAATTGATTGTGACGATAATACGTCGTCTTTTGTGTCGGCATACACAATCCATTCTTGTCCTATTGTAAAACTAACACCACACCCAGCGCTGTTGACTGGTGTAAGAATCACTACAGTATCAAATTTCTGCCTGCCTTTAAAAACAGAACCAACTTTTATCTTATAAACGGCAATTGGATTTTTTCCCAGAAGTTTTAGTGCGGTTGAGTCGCCTTTGGCAACAATACCGTATTCATAAAAAGCCGCGGTAATTGTTCTCGAAAGAACCACTCCCTTAAAAACAATTTCAGAGTTTTTGACAGCGTCTTCAGTCGAAATTTCCCCTTCACATTTGCATGCAGTAACTACGTT
>CANGMZ010000089.1 GCA_947454715.1 Chitinophagaceae bacterium | reverse complement strand
TCGCCTTTAACCGCTCGGCCATCTACCCATTTAAAAGCAAAATGAAAACTGAAAGTAAAAATCTGTAACTCCTACATCTGCCTTATGCAGAGGCGTTAAATATTTCCTCTTCGTTTTAATTTTAAAACGAGCCACTTGCCGGAATCGAACCAGCGACCTACTGATTACAAATCAGTTGCTCTACCATCTGAGCTAAAGTGGCTATTGATCAAAGAACTTATTATTGAGCGCTTTCGTTTTCAATAAATTGGATTGCAAAAGTAAAGAAGATTTTTGATTTAGCAAATATTTTTCGCCTCTCTCTAAAATTTATTTTTTTGCTATCTACTCGCAGTGTTTGCTACAAGCCCGATTCCTTTGAAACGGAGTGCAAATATAGGACTTAGTTCTTTTAAAAAAAGCAACTTTTCATTTTTTTACTCATATTTTTCATTGTTATCTTTCCAATTTCACTAAAACCCTTTACCATAGCACATTTCAGAAGAATTCCGCATGTACTCAAAATATGTTCTTGGTGAAATTATTTATAAAATAAGCCAACTCAAATGAAGCAAAAAACTAAACAAGCCGCAAGGAGTTAGGCTTGCGGCTTGTGAGTATGAATAAATCCAAGTTATCAAATCAGTAATCCAAATTTCTCAGCTGTGTCTATTGCAATATCATAACCCGCATCAGCATGACGAATAACACCCATTGCAGGGTCATTATGCAATACACGACGTAAGCGTTCTTCTGCATCTTGTGTACCATCTGCTACTATAACCATACCCGCATGCAGAGAGTAGCCCATACCTACCCCACCACCATGATGGAATGAGACCCAGCTAGCACCTCCTGCAGTATTAATCAATGCATTAAGTATCGGCCAGTCTGCAACGGCATCACTACCATCCTTCATTGCCTCTGTTTCACGATTAGGTGATGCAACTGAACCGGTATCAAGATGATCTCTACCGATTACGATTGGCGCCTTCACTCTACCATCTTTCACCATCTCATTAAACAACAACCCTGCTTTCTCTCTTTCCCCCATTCCTAACCAGCAAATTCGTGCAGGAAGCCCCTGAAATGCAATTCGCTCGCGTGCCATCTTCAACCAACGATGTAAGCCAACATTGTCAGGGAATAAATCCATAAGCGCCTGATCTGTAGCATAAATATCTTCAGGATCTCCACTTAAAGCAACCCAACGGAATGGTCCCTTTCCTTCACAGAATAATGGACGGATATATGCAGGAACAAAACCAGGGAAATCGAAGGCATGCTCTACATGACGTTTGTCTTTAGCCTGACCGCGTAAATTATTACCGTAGTCGAAAGTAATAGCCCCTCTTTTTTGCAACTCCAACATTTCTTTTACGTGGCGTGCCATCGTATCGAGTGAGCGACTCATGTACTCTTCTTTGTTCTTTTCACGAAGCACATTTGCCTCCAAAACACTCATTCCTTCAGGGAAATAACCAATTAACTCATCATGTGCAGATGTTTGGTCAGTAAGCGTATCAGGAGTAATGTTACGGTCAATGAGGCGCTGTAGCAGATCTACTACATTACAGCATACACCAATAGATACAGCTTCACCTTTTGCTTTCGCTTCAAGAGCCCAATCTATACTTTCATCTATATTGTGTGTGTATTTATCTAAATAGCGTGTTTCAATTCGCTTCTGTATACGCCATTCTTCCATTTCAGCAGCAAGGCAAACACCCTCATTCATGGTGATAGCCAATGGCTGAGCACCACCCATACCACCTAACCCCGCAGTAACATTCAGCGTACCTTTCAAAGTACCACCATAATGTATGTTGGCAAGTGAAAGATAAGTTTCATAGGTACCCTGAACAATACCTTGAGAACCAATGTAAATCCAACTTCCTGCGGTCATTTGACCATACATCATTAAGCCCTTAGCTTCAAGCTCACGAAAATGCTCCCATGTAGCCCAGCGGCCAACCAGATTTGAATTAGCAATCAGTACACGAGGTGCATTCTTGTGTGAACGCAATACACCTACCGGCTTTCCACTCTGTACCATCAATGTTTCATCTTCTTCCAGATTTTTCAGGCACTCTAATATCTTATCAAAGCTTTCCCAGTTACGGGCAGCCTTACCAATGCCACCATAAACTACCAGATCTTCAGGGCGCTCTGCCACCTCAGGATCCAGATTGTTCTGTATCATACGGTAAGCCGCTTCGGTTACCCAGTTTTTACAAGTCAGTTGATTGCCATGAGCGGCGCGTATTACTCGGGAAGTTGATGTATTTGACATATTAAAATATAATTATTTACAGTTGCACAAAAGTATAAATAATCAATGACCTGTGCAGATTGTCTTTATTGATTCTTTCTATGTATAGTAGAGTGGTCTGTATTGCTGACTAAATTTTGAATAGGTTAGCAACATCACTAGCAGGAGTCTCCTTCAGCTTAATATGTAACATTTGTCCTTCGGTTACCTTAAGTTCTGATTTGTAAGCATACAGTTTATTGTTTTTAGTAGCAATTGCTACAAATGCAACATTTGCACCTACGGGCACTCCATATATTTTATTGATAGTGCCACTCACTCGCTCAAAGCTTGTCATAACACTGTTTACGTCTTTGAATATTACATAGCTAGCTACGTATACAAATGAATCACTCTTATCAATATCTACAGATAACTGCGTTAGGTTCTCACTACTGGCAAAATAGTCGCAATTAATCCAATCTAGATTTTCAACTAAAATTTCATTGTATACTGACGATGGTTTTTCATTGGTTTTCGCTTCCCTTTCCCCTTCTTTTCTCGGATCAGGAAGATATCCCTCAATTACTTTGAGATCTTGCCCTGATGGTCTCCAGTTCATTTGCCCGGTTATGTCTTTTTTACCATAAAACAAAAACATATTTTCTTTATCCAAGATAGGGAACTGTACGTTCAAAGCCTTTCCGGGCTTCAGTTTCAAAGTATCTCCACCGGTAGTCATGTGGATATAATATGCGCCACCCGAGACGAGTAACTTTAGATCAGACACAGTAGCTGCCCTATTTCTTGCAAATTCTTCAGAAGTGGTCAACTCCTTTAGTTCAATATCAATATGATTACCTAACGGCTTACCACTCAATGTCATCAAATCATCAGGGAATATAGAAATAATAGTGCCTTTACTTCCGGTAACCTTTGCCGGGTGAATTGCTGATGCTTTAAGATATTGTGAAGGTGTCTCAAACTGCTTAAGAACACTATCTAACAAAAAACGCTCTCTAACAGTATCAACAACAACAGTAACTACAACAGAATCTGTTTTTGTAATGGTTGTTGGTGCACTATTGTTACAACTGTAACAAAAAACGACAACAACACATACGAATAGAATAATTTTCCTCATGCAATTAAAATATAAAATGTATTTAGACATTACCCGTGTTACCAAACATTCACCTCTCGCTCAAGAGTTATCCCAAATCGATGATGAACCGATGTAACAATTTCACCGGAAAGTTGCCAGATATCTTCACCCAGAGCACCGCCATAATTAACTAAAACCAATGCTTGCTGCGCATGCACGCCAATATTGCTATTACGGTAGCCTTTCCACCCACACTGCTCAATAAGCCAACCGGCAGGTACTTTCACAAAACCCTCACTTACCGGATATGATGGAATAGATGGGAACTCGGCCTTTAAAGCATTGTATTGCCCAACAGCTATTGTTGGGTTCTTGAAAAAGCTTCCAGCATTACCTATTACTGCCGGATCAGGCAATTTACTCTTACGAATATTTGTTACTGCCTGAGCAATAGCATGAACAGAAAGTTCGGCCACATGCATTTGTGCCAACTCTTGCTCAATAGCTCCATAACTTGTATTATAGCTAGGCTGTTTACTGAGTTTATAGACAACTGAAGTAATAAAGACTTTATCTTTTAGACTATGCTTAAAAATACTTTCCCTGTAACCAAAAGCGCATTCACTATTTGAATAGGTAATAAATCTGGATTCTTCCCAATGCCAGAATGTTACCTGTTGAATTGTATCTTTTACTTCTGCGCCATAAGCCCCAATATTCTGCATTGGTGATGCCCCTACGGTACCCGGTATCAAAGCCAGATTTTCAATTCCACCAAGCCCTTTTTTAACAGCAAACAGCACAAAATCATGCCACACTTCTCCTGAGGCCACCTCTAGCCAAACACTGTGTTCATCTTCCTGCAATTGCCTGATACCGCTCAGTTTATTCCGCAGAATAAGTCCTTCAGGTTTTTTTGTCAACAAAATATTGCTGCCACCACCCATTATATACTTACGACCAGGCATGCTGCCTATTTCTTTCAACATGGCCGAATCATCAACTATAATAACGTCAACACCTTCGGCATCAATGCCGAAGGTGTTGAACGGTTTTAATGAAATATGATGCTGTATATTCATATTGTCGCTTCCCTTGCCTATTACAAATATCCTGGTATCTGCAAGAAATGTATTTTGAGTTATAAAATTATATCAGCACTTCACCTGTCATTTCTTTAGGAATCGGGATACCCATGTAAGTAAGTATAGTAGGTGCTAAGTCGCCCAGTTTACCCGGTTTGATTTGCCCTTTGAAATCATTTGAAATAATAAAGAATGGTACCGGATTCAGCGTATGAGCTGTATTAGGTGTACCATCTTCATTAATTAGGTAGTCTGCATTACCATGATCTGCTGTAAGGAATACCGCATAATCATTAGCCAATGCCGCGGGCACTAACTGAGCTACACAACTATCAACTGTTTCAACTGCTTTTGTTACTGCACTCCATACACCTGTATGACCCACCATATCGGCATTGGCGTAGTTAAGCACTATAAAATCAGCACTCTTCGCATTGATCTCAGGCAATATTTTTTCAGTAAGTTCATGCGCACTCATTTCCGGTTTCAAATCATAAGTGGCCACATCTCTTGGCGACTGAGCCATTATGCGGCATTCGCCTTTGAACGGTTGTTCCCTTCCTCCTGAGAAGAAAAATGTAACGTGTGGATATTTTTCAGTTTCCGCAATACGGATTTGTGTTTTATTATTGTCTTCGAGCACTTCGCCCAAGGTCTTTACCAAATCTTTATTTTCAAAAATTACACCTACATTTTTATAACTTTTGTCATACTCCGTCATGGTAACATAATGGAGATTAAGCGGATGCATGTTTTGTTCATGATAAGATTCCTGAGTTAATGCCATAGTAATTTCACGACATCTGTCTGTACGGAAGTTAAAGCAGACCACTACATCACCATCTTTTATTGTAGCCAAAGGATTACCGTTAGCATCGCAGGCAATAATAGGTTTGATAAATTCATCAGTAATATTTGCCTCATAAGATGCCGTTATTGCGCCAAGAATATCTTGTGTATGTGTGCCAACACCGTGTACCATGCCATCATACGCCAGCTTAACTCTATCCCAACGCTTATCTCTATCCATAGCATAGTAACGACCTGTTACCGATGCCAACATCACGCCAGTGTGTTGTGTATGCGTATAGAGCTCTTTTATAAACTCATAACCACTCTTAGGGTCAGTATCTCTACCATCTGTAAATGCATGTACTGCTACATTCGGGATTCTGTTTTTCTGTGCAAGTGTGCATAAAGCCTTTATGTGCTCTATATGAGAATGCACGCCACCATCACTCACCAAACCAATAAAATGCAATGTTTTACCGGATTGTTTCGCTGCTTCAAAAGCTGCTGTTAAGACAGGACTGCGTTCCAATTCACCTTCTCGTATGGCAACATTTATTCGCTGCAATTCCTGATACACAATGCGTCCTGCACCAATATTCAGATGACCAACTTCAGAATTCCCCATTTGCCCTTCAGGCAAACCTACTGCCTCTCCACACGTTATAAGTTCGGTGTTAGGGTATTTTGCATAAAGAGATTTCACAAACGGCACATTGGCATTAGCAATAGCATCTGCTGCAGGCACCTTACCATGGCCCCAGCCATCCATAATAACGAGCATTACTTTCTTAGACATACTGTAAAGGTAATTTAAAAGCGAAAAACCGAAATTGTTTATTATCAGTTTTATAGAATCAAATGAAAATGTAATAAAATGCCAGTTTCCTGTAAAACATAATTTGGTCAGCAAACTGACTCACCACAGCATAAATTATATTATTTTTTTTCGAGCGGAAGTGTAATCTCAAAAATAGCACCGGTAGGCGTATTGTCCTTAATAGTAATTTGTCCCCTATTTTGACCTACTACCTTACTTACCAGATATAAGCCCAAACCTGTGCCCTTTGCCTTACGTGTTTCTTCACTACCTACTCTATAAAACTTGTTGAATATCTTCTTCTTTTCAGTATCGGGAATACCTGCACCTTCATCTTTTACTTGCAATAGGACTTTGCTCTCTTTCTTTTGCAGGATGACAAGAATAGGCTTGCCTGCAGGGGTATATTTTACTGCATTCTCCAGTAAATTGTTTACCGCCATCTGTAGCATAACTTTATCTCCGGCTACTTGACAGCCTGTCATAATCTCGTCTTCAAATCTTTCCGGATATCTGGCAGCATATTCCATTACAGAATCTTCTACTAACTGGGAAAAGTCAAATATTTCTCCCGAATGTTTATAGGTCCCCCCGTCAAGTTGGGAGGCGAAAAGAATATTATTACACAGGTCGTTGAGCCTGTTTGCCTCTTTTACACTCCTATCTACAAGCATACTGCGCTTTTCATCGCTCAGTTTATGCTTCTCAATAGTTTGCATATTCAATTTTATTGCTGCAATTGGCGTCTTCAACTCATGCGTAACAGAGAGCATAAAATTGTTTTGCTGCTTTGACAGCAAAATCCTGCGCCTGAATGAGGAGTAAACTACAAAAGCGCCTACTAATATTACAATAATAAAAGTAGAACCTTCTGCTATGTATTGTATGGTACGCCCTTCGAGATCATGTTTACGATTGGTAATCTCCAGATTATATTCTGCAGGAGCACTTGTGCTATCTATCCTACTTTTTAAGGTCATTACCTCCTGAGCGTATATTCTACCGCTCAGTTTTTGCAGACTCATCTCCCAAAACACTACTGCAGTAACGATATAGGCAAGCAACAACAAATAAACAGAAGAGAAAAAACGCATAATGCTCTATTAAGACTATATCATGTAAATCACAACCACACTTAGTGCTTAAAATAGCCCGTACCCACCATTTCTATTCGCATACCCACATGCAAAATTTCAGGTAATGGGTTTACGCGCATATCTTGCTGCAACTTAATTTCATAAGATCCGTTACGATCAAACCGTACAGAATCTCCAAGATCCAGATAAATACGTTCTTCATAAATAGCCCCCATACCTCTGCCCTTCCACTTACCTGCGGCATCTGCCAATACTATGTTCACACGCTCCTTCTTAATGTTATTGCTGCCAGGAGTTTTAATATACATCCACATCCACAAATTGCTATAAGGATAAGCCTGTGTATGCTGAATGATAAAGTAAGGCCTGTAATGTGCCGCACTGTCTGTAATATCGAACTTGAACACAGGGTTGAAATTATAATTCCATTGATTTTGTGGAATAGGCTCTTGTTTCTGATAATATGGCGAAGGAAGACAACTACCCAAAAGACAACACAATAAAACAACCAACAGACTAAGACGATGCATTAATGACCCAATATTAAAAAGTAAAATAAATGCTTAACAACTATAAAAGTATAACAAATATACGTGCTGCAAAACTACAGCAGTTAAACAGCACACCGAAGTTTTAAGCAAATAATATTTCAACACCATTATCCAATTCCATTCTGACACTTCAACTAAAAAGTAGTTTTGTAAATAAGGCATAAAAAAAGCAGCAGGATCACCTGCTGCTTTTTTAGTATAACTTATCAAGATCAATTACTTGATACCCATTTTCTTCTTTACAAGAGGCAAAATATTATCTGACTCTTTACCATAAAGTAAACCACCACCATTTTTATCAAAGATGTAATCGTAGTTGCCTTCTTTTGCCACTGCGCTGATTGCTTTTTCAGCCTTGTCGATAATTGGCTGATAAAGGTCTTGTTGCTTTTGGTTTACTTTTTCTTTTGCGCTCTGCTGAATGCTTTCAATTCTGTTCTGAAGATCTTGAATTTCCTTCATTTTCACTTCCTTGATTGGCTCACTCATTGTTTTTTCACCAGCCTGAAACGCTTGTCCCTTTGTCTGGTATTCTTTCATCATAGATTCTATCTGATCCTGAAAAGCTCTTGCATATTTGCTGATATCAGAGTCTGCTTTTACTTTTTCCGGCATAGAAGCCAATAGATCCTGAGAGACGATCCAACCCAATTTTAAGCCTGAACGTGGTTCACCAGAAACTTCTGTAGTAGTTGCTACCGGAGCAGAAGTAGTTTTCGCTTTTTGTGCAAAGCTGATGCTGCCTGCCATAATTCCAAAGGCGAAAATCATCAAGAATTTTTTCATTACTATTTTGTTTATTATTTAATTGAAGAAATGCAAAGTAAATGCCATTATTTGTTTATTCCAAGTATTTTCAAAACATCGTCGCTATGGTCTAACTTAGGGTCTGCGTAAAATAAAGTAACGCCACCCGCCTTATCTAATACCAGATCATAAGCCTTTTGTGCTGCCATTTTCTGTACCGCATTATATACACGGTCTTGTATTGGCTTTACATATTCCTGGCGCTTTTTGAATAAATCACCTTCGTAACCAAAACGTTGTTTTTGAAGATCTTTTGCAGCTTTCTCTTTTGCCACTATTTCATCTTCACGTCTTTTTCTCATTTCATCTGAAAGCATAGGACGCTCTGCCTGATAGCCTTTGTACATCTTATCTACTTCCAGCATTTTAGCATCAATCTCTTCTTGCCAAGTCTTAGAGATGTTGTCCAGTTTGGTCTGTGCATCTTTATAATCATCTAATTTTTCAAGAATATATCTTGAATCAATGATGCAATAACGTGGCGACTGAGCCTGTGCTGCTACTCCTGTAATTAAAATAAGCAGTACACTAAAAAGTATTTTTTTCATAACAGATCAAATTTTAAGTGGTTAACTTAATCAAATCAATTACTATTCCATTATTCAGGTTCAAAACCAAGCATAAAGTTAAACTTAGCAATATCCTTAATACCTGTACCAGAACCCGGAACATATCTATCAACTCCTATGCCATAATCAAGTCCTAACAGACCAAACATTGGAAGGAACAATCGGATACCCACACCTACGTCTCTATTCAGCTTAAACGGATTATACTCTTTAAAATTGTTCCATGCATTAGCCGCATCTACGAACATGATACCATAAATAGTAGCAGTTGGCTGCAAAGAGAACGGATAACGAAGTTCAGCAGTGTACTTGTTGTAAATAGTAGCAGAACTAGCATATACTTCATAACCGCGCTGAGCAACAATATCCTTACCTACAAAATAAGAGTAACCTGACAAACCATCGCCACCCAATTGGAAACGCTCAAATGGAGAGAACCCAATGTCTTTATTATAGTAGCCAAGGAAACCATATTTAGATGCTAACCTCAATACCAAATTACCTGCTACCTTCTGGTAAAAATCTGCAGTAAACTTATACTTATGGTATTCAATCCATTTGTACTTAGTTGCAGGAGACTCAGCAGAGTAATCATTACCGCTGAATGCACTGAACGGAGGCGTTATCTGGAATGTGAATGATACATTAGCACCTGATCTTGGATACAGTGGCTGATCTATATTGTTTCTTGACAATACAAACTTAAAGTGGAGATCATTACTAAACCCATTATTGAAATTCGTAACCAATGCATAGTTCTTCAAACGATAGTTATTGTAATACAAACCATAGTTAAATACAAAGAAGTTATCGGGCCATGAAAGGCGTTTACCCATTGAGATACCGCCACCTGCCATACGTAGGAAGGCACTGTTAGGGTCTGTACCCGCAGCAGCTGATGAATATCTGCTGTATACTATGTTTGCAGTAAATGCATTTGGTTTTTTACCACCTAACCATGGCTCTGTGAAACTGGTACTCAACGAGTTGTAATAAGCACCGTTAGAAGCATAGCTAATTGCAAATTTCTGACCGTCACCTACAGGCAGTGGATCCCAGTTCTTTGGTTTGAAAATGTTACGGATGGAGAAGTTATTAAATGTAATACCCACATTACCATAAAAGTTTACACCACCACCAAAACCGGCAGACAATTGTAACTGATCACTTGATTTTTCAACAACCGTATACTCTATATCCACAGTACCATCTTCTGGGTGCGGTTTAGGGTTAATACCGATTTTTTCCTGATCAAAGAAGCCTAATTGTGCAATTTCACGATTTGAACGAATAAGGTCTGTACGGCTGAATTTATTACCGGGCAGTGTACGTAACTCACGACGTATTACGTGATCGTTAGTACGGTCGTTACCAAAAATAGAAATATCTCTGATAGTTGCCTGAGAACCTTCTGAAATACGCATCTCATAATTGATAGTATCATGTACAATAGACGCTTCAATAGGCTCTATATTAAAGAACAGATAACCATCATCCATGTACAAGCTACTCACATCTTCGCCACCTTCAGGGTTAAGCTGACGACCAATACGCGTTTCGAGAAGTGCTTGGTTGTAGATATCACCTTTCTTTATTGCCAACACTTTTGAAAGCACATCAGCAGAATACTTGGTATTCCCTTTCCAGATCACATCTCCGAAATAATACTTATTACCTTCTTTTACTCGAATATCCACATTGAGATTACCATTCTTCACTGGGTAAACAGTATCAGAAACAATAGCCGCATCACGGAAACCTAAAGTGTTCAAATAAGACACCATTGATTGCTTATCGCTCTCAAATTTTGTCTGGTTGAATTTAGAACCTGAGAAGATTTTAAATCTGAAATAAGGATCAAGTGCATCCAACGTTTTTGATAATGAGAGGAAGCCTTTCTGATTGATATATTTCTTAAATGACCTTGGTGCAATAGGATAAGCACTTTCTTCTTTATCAGGATGCAAAGTCAATCTGGACATCTCCTTAGTTGACTTCAATGTTTTTTTCAGACGAGCCTCAGAAGATTCTTCAGTACCTACAATATTAATCTCGTTAATGTGTGTTTTATTGCCTTTATCAATGGTAAATGTCAATACTACTTTATTCACACCTGCAGTATCATTTTTTTCTGCAACTGCCACTTTCACTCTACCAAATCCCTTGTCAACATAGTATTTCTTAATGCGAACAACCGCTTCTTTCTTAGTTGCTTCAGTAACCACTTTATTGGTTACTAACGCCATTCTGGTCTTTAGTTCCTTTGCTTCAGATACTTTTATATTTCTGAAATTAAAACGACTCAAACGAGGGCGCTCCTCAATTTCAATATTCAGAAATACTTTATCATCTATATACTTTGTAACAGAGATACTTACATTTGAAAATAGTTCTTGCTTCCATAGTGCACGAATAGCTTTAGAAATAGCTTCATCGTTTGGCAAATGTATCTTTTGACCAACAGTAAGGTTAGTTACCGCCAATATTAGGTCGGCATCCAGGTATTTAGAACCTGAAACCGTTACCCCACCCAGCTCATATTCCTTTTGCTTGGTTTTCTCCCCTTCAGTTGGTTGAGATTGAGCCTGCATCAGCTTTTTAAGACCACCGCCCTGGCCGCCAAGCTGAGCATGAGCTTCATTCATGCACATAATGCCAAGCATCAATAATCCGGTTCGTAGGAATTTTTTATACATGCGGGGTTGAATTCGTTTGAATTTGTTCACTTGTTTTGCCAAAACGGCGTTCGCGGCGCTGGTAATCGAGCAGTGCCTCGTAAAGATTTTGTTTGCGGAAAGCAGGCCAATGCACCGGTGTGAAGTACAACTCTGCATAAGCCAACTGGTATAACAGAAAGTTACTGATTCTGTTTTCTCCACTTGTTCTGATCATTAATTCGGGATCAGGAAAATCCGATGTATTCAAGCATCTTTGGAAGGTTGCTTCATTTATATCTTCAGCTTTAAGAGTGCCTTCCTGCACCATTTCTGCTATCTTACGAGTTGCAGCTAATATTTCCTGCCTTGCGCTATAACTAAGTGCCAATATCAGATTAAGCCCGGTATTCATGGCTGTCATCTCCATTGCTTCGGTCATTTCTTTCTGACAAACATCAGGCAAGCTTGCGAAATCACCTATTACATGCAAACGCACATTATTTTTCTTAAGGTCGTCAACTTCTTTTCTAATGGTATTCACCAGCAGCTCCATCAATGCATCAACTTCCGCTTTTGGGCGGTTCCAGTTCTCAGCAGAGAAGGCATACAAGGTTAGATAACCTATTCCAAGCTCACCACAAGCATCAACAATTTCACGCACACTCACAACGCCTTCGTAGTGGCCATAAACTCTGTCTTCACCGCGGTCGCGCGCCCACCTGCCATTACCATCCATAATGATGGCAATATGCTCTGGCAACTTGTTGCGGTCAATCATTGTTAATAAATCAGTCATGATACTTTACGAAAAGTGTGCAAAGGTACAAAAATAGGCGCATCCTTATAGTATCAAACTATATAGTGTTAGTTTAACTCGATTTTAACTGGAAAACCAACACACAGATAATTATTTTAAATGTAAAATTTTACGCTATTAATTGAATCTCCGTACATTAATACCAATTTCGGCTATGTCCACCCATTCTCATTCCTTGGCAAACATCATTATATTTCATGTCAAAAAGCACTAATTCAGGCAATTTAACCACAATTTATAATTACAGGAAGTGCATATACAAGAAGTGCCGGCACTTCAGTACCGGCACTTCTTGTATTTATTTTATTGAAAATATTACTTAAGAATAGTTCTGCTGATTACAATCTTCTGAACTTCACTAGTTCCTTCATAGATCTGAGTAATCTTAGCATCACGCATCAGACGCTCAACGTGGAATTCTTTTACATAACCATAACCGCCATGTATC
>CANGMZ010000088.1 GCA_947454715.1 Chitinophagaceae bacterium | reverse complement strand
TGTGAGTATAGATGCTCGCCTCGCACCTATGGCCTTTTTCAATCCTATTATCTTGGTTCGCTCCTTTACCGTAACAAACATAATATTGGCTATACCGAATGCCCCCACAAGTAGGGAGAAGCCACCTATGACGTATCCTACTATGTTTATCTGGTCAAACATTTTATTGAGCAGTTTGGATATACCACTCAGTTGATTGACGACAAAATCATTAGGTTGATCGGGCTTTAACTTATGTAACCGCCTGATAACACCGGTCACCTCATCTTTAACCTCAGTAACATTAGCTACGCTGTATGCTTTAACTATCAACCGTGGATTGTACTCCAGCGACTTTACATCAATGAGTGAGGTAACCGCATTGTAGGAAAACAACATACCATTATCAAAATCAAAGTCGGCCATATTCTGCCCCACCTTCTTCATTACACCGACAACAGTAAACTTTCGCCCCATTACCGTAATAGACTTACCGAGTGGGCTTACTCCTCGTTGAAATAATCCTGCAGCCACTTCACTGCCAAGTACAATTGCATTATTACCGCCCTCCAGTTCAGATGCGCTCAGGTAACGGCCCTGTGCTAACTCTATATTCTGTACCTTATCAAAGTCAACATTAACTGTATAACCTTTTATGTTATTCAGTTCCTGGTCATCATGTTTTACTGTAAGATTATTTACCGGCAAGCAGAGGGTTGTTAAAGCGAGGGTTCGTATTTGTGAATTGATGGCATTCACCTCAGCAAGTGTCATGCTTGGCCTGCGCCAGTATTCCCACCATTTGTATTCGCCTTCTTCCATTCCAGGCCACGGCCATCTACCAATATACAATACATCACTCCCTAGGGTTTCAACGTTTTTCTGAATCATCCCTCTGGCGCTGTCTAAAGCAGTGAGCACAGCAATAATGCAAAAAATACCTATAGTTATACCCAATAAGGATAAAAATGTACGTAACTTATTAACCCTTAATTCCTGTAGGGCTTGTATGATACTTGTTATTACTATTTGTGTAATATTATTCATCGGGCGAAACAAAAATAGCAGTTAATATCTGTTTTAAACAATAAATTTGCTTCTATAAAATTTTACTTATTGAAGCCCGCCATAAAGAATCTGATCAATAAAAAAGCTAGCAATAACACCCTGCTGTCATTATTATATTCACCAGGCTTCATTATGTTGCTCAGAAACAAAGCCCTTCGCTTTCGTTCTTTCAGATTTTATCTGCTGCTTCGGTTTTCTATCATTCTGGCACTCAACATGCAGTCTACCATAGTAAGCTATTTTGTTTACCAGCTCACTTGTAATCCTGTAACACACAAAGGCGATGCCCTCGTACTTGGGCTTATGGGGCTTTGGGAGGTTATTCCAGCAATAGGGTTTTCGTTATTTTCCGGTCACTTTGTCGATCTTAAAGAAAAGAAAAAGCTCATATTACAATGCGTCATTGGGTATTTGCTGCTTACATTGTTCTTTATTGCACTTGCATGGCCCAATATGCATACATTCATTACCAAGCAGCATATTATCTGGTTAGCATATACCGGCATCTTTGTAGGCGGTGCGTTGCGGGCGTTCCTTAGCCCTGGGTCATTTGCGCTTATGGGTATGCTTTTACCCCGCCGCTTGTATCCTAACGCTACTACCTGGAGTAGCACTGCGTGGCAAGCAGGTTTTGTTATCGGACCACTATTAGGTGGTTTTCTTATTGCTTCTGCCGGTTTCCACGGCAGCCTTATCAGCGTTGGCACTATTGAAATAGTATCGTTATTGGCAATAATGACCATTCCGGCACAGGCAATATTAAAAAAAGAAAAGGAGCCTATCCTCAAAAGCCTGAGTGAGGGTATTCGGTTCGTATTTAGCACCCAACTTATATTAGCTGCGCTATCGCTCGATATGTTTGCTGTCTTATTTGGAGGTGCGGTGGCACTACTCCCGGTCTATTCAAACGAGATATTGAGCGTAGGTGAAGTCGGTTTCGGATGGATGCGTGCAGCTCCGGGCATCGGTTCAATTGCCATGCTCATGATTTTATCATTTATGCCACTAAAAAAACAACCGGGTGTCAAATTGTTGTTGGCTATCTGCGGATTTGGGATCACAACTATATTATTCGGCGTGTGTGGTTCCATTGCCGACACTACCATTTTGGGCAGCATTCTTGGCTGTAAAATATCATGGGCATTCCTGTTGGCATTCTTCATGTTATTAATGGGCGGTATGTTCGATGCCGTAAGTGTTGTTATCCGCAGCACAGTACTACAATTATATACACCCGATAGTATGCGCGGCCGTGTAGCTGCTGTAAATACAATGTTTATCAGTTCATCAAACGAGCTTGGTGCCATGGAAAGCGGCATCACTGCCCGCTGGATGGGCGCAGTTCCCGCAGTAGTTTTTGGAGGCTGTATGACACTTGTTGTTGTAGGCTTAACCTACTTTGCGGCACCAATGCTCCGAGTACTCAAATTAACACCCCCACCTGAAGGGGCAGCAAAGAAAAACAAACAATAATTTACAATTTTATAATAAAATGACTTTTTAAGCGATTTCATGCCTATATTTGCACCCGAAATCAAAACTACTCGAGAGAAAATTTTTTATTTTTTCACTTTTAGTTTTTATTGTAATTATTTTTCTTACCTTTGCAGTCCTAAAAAAAATTAAATCATGGCACGTGTTTGTCAGGTAACAGGCAGAAAACCGGTTGTAGGTCATAAAGTATCTTTCTCTAACAAAAAGGCGAAACGTCGTTTCTTGCCTAATTTGCAGACTAAGCGTTTCTTCATAGCTGAAGAAGACCGTTGGATCACATTAAAATTAACTACTGATGCTATCCGCACTATCAACAAGAACGGATTGACTACAGTATTAAACGAACTCCGCGAAAAGGGAGTTAAACTATAATTTTGTTACGTTAAAATAATTCAAAGCTTAAACAATGGCTAAAAAAGGAAACCGCGTTCAAGTTATAATGGAGTGCACCGAGCATAAAAACAGCGGAATGCCCGGTACCAGCCGTTATATTACTACTAAGAATAAGAAAACAACTACAGAACGTCTGGAGTTGAAGAAGTACAATCCGATTCTTAAGAAAGTAACAGTACACAAAGAAATTAAATAATCAATTAAAATATTAAGCGATGGCAAAAGCAGCTAAAACCGCGATTAAAAAAGACCCTAAAGCGGCAGCAGAAGCTAAAAATTACACTAAAGTAATTAAAGCAGTACGTAGCCCTAAGACCGGAGCATACACTTTCAAAGAAGGTATGGTGCATAAGGATAAGGTTAAGGAATATTTGGAAGCTAAAAACTAGCATATCCAAGTCTGAGTATTTCTACTCATGACCTACAAAGTATATTTAAAAAGCCACCTTATGGTGGCTTTTTGACATTGTACCTACTTCAAAAGTATTGAGGTACTATAATAGCACATTCGCACACCACAATACTATTTAATAAAACAATAATTATTGATCCTCAATAAAATTCAGTAAGAAGAACCACAAATAGTATGTGCTCCGAACAATTATTTTCTATACCTTTAATGATACAGTAACAATACCCAATGGAAGAAATATTTATCCTGATAGCAGAAGATGACGCCGACGACCGGTTCTTATTACAAACTGCTTTTGAGGAAAATGGATATGTTGATAAGTTGCATTTTGTAGAAAATGGTGTGGAAGTGATGGATTTTTTACACAACATTACCACCTCAGGAGATGCCACAAAAATGCCTCATTTTATTCTTCTCGACCTCAATATGCCTAAAAAAGATGGCAGGGAGGTATTAAAAGAAATAAAAAATCATGCTCAATACAAAAAAATTCCGGTCATTATTTTTAGCACTACCAATAATGAACAAGAAATGAGACGTTGTTATGAGCTTGGAGCAAATTCATATATCACTAAGCCTAATAGTTTTGAAAATCTCATAAAAACTGTTGCAGTTTTAAGAAACTACTGGATTCAAACTTCTAAGTTCCCATTGTAACATTGGCATAGTATTTATACTGTTTCATTATAACCTTTACCTTACATCTAAAACGATCAAATTTTACTTATCTGTAGTGGGAGACATTATGTGCGATGTTTGATAAGTAGCTAATCAAAAAAATATGCAAGTTGAGAAGAAAATACTCATAATTGATGACGAAACAGATTTATGTCTTTTGCTAAAAGATTATTTCATCCGTAAACATTACAATGTTTTTGTGTCACACTCACTTGAAGAAGGAGAGAAAATCCTT
Organism: Chitinophagaceae bacterium; assembly: GCA_947454715.1. Lineage (GTDB taxonomy): Bacteria > Bacteroidota > Bacteroidia > Chitinophagales > Chitinophagaceae > Flavipsychrobacter. The sequence continues at coordinate 9,256 of CANGMZ010000088.1, read as the reverse complement.
GATGATATTCACCCTGACGTACTTTTCTTAGATAATAATCTCCCTGATGGTTTGGGCTGGAATAATGCTCCGAAAATTGCTAAAACGTATCCTTCAACTTATATAGTACTTATCAGCGCATTTCACCCTGAAACACCTGACATGCCTACAAATGCACGTTACAAAATTCTGGAAAAACCAATAAGTCTTTGGGATCTTGACAGCCAATTAGCTGTTTTTTAGCGCATATTTTCTTCTGAGACAGCTATATCGTTTTCTTCTGTTTTAGCGAGCGGGAAACTTATAATAAACGTAGTACCAGAGCCTTGTTTAGAATTAACCTCAATAACGGCCTTGTGAGCCTGTAAAATATTAAGCGTAAACGTAAGTCCTAACCCCACTCCATTTCGCTTTTGAGTAAAATATGGCTCAAATAATCTGGAAATATTTTCTTCACTAATACCGCAACCGTTATCAGTTATTTTTAGAATTGCATATTTATCTGTGTTACTAATATCGATAACAAGCTCACCTACACCCTCTGCCATAGCCTCAATAGCGTTGATGACAATATTTAGTAGTGCTAATTTCATTTTTTCTCTGTCCGCCAGTATCTCCTGCATCTGCGTTGGATAACTGACCCTGAGTTTCATATTTTTCAGTGTAATCCTATCTATAGATGCAGCTATTACATCATCAAGGATATTCTGTAACGTTTGCTTATTCAGTGTATTATCTGTTGGTCTTGATGTGTATAACAACTCACTGATAAGGTCGCTGATCCGCTTGCTATTACGCTGTATAATATTCATATACAGCTCCATACTTTCATCTTTTATATAGTGCTGCATCTGCTCTATAGACAAAGTGATATTGTTTAATGGATTTCTTACTTCATGAGCAATAGTTCTTACCAAACGGCCAGCAGCAGCAAGCTTTTCTCCTTGCAAATTGGCTTTTTCTATTTTTTTCAGATTGGTTATATCATGAATTATTCCCTGCACATAGCCTGAATCCTCGTTTTGCTCCATCGTAACGGACAGAGTACAATACTTACGCTCACCGTCTTTTTTATTGAGTACAACTTCCCAATCATTCACATTTTGTTTGTATGGTAGCGATTGTAATAGAAACTTTTTATGCTGAGACTGCTCTATAATATCAACAAGATTAGTACCTATTATTTCTTCTTTAGCATAACCTAATAAATTAAAAACAGCTGAGTTAACATCAACAAAATTGAGTGCAATATCTGTAACGAATACCACGTCTTTCGATTTTTCAAAAATGTTCCTGTATTTCCGTTCATTACTTTGAAGTGCGTGCATAGATGCAGCGCGCTCTACTGCATAGCGAATGCAACGCTCCATTTTCTCTACCGTAAGTTCTGTTTTCACTAAATAGTCAATGGCACCTAACTCCATTGCCTGAATATCAACAGCATAATTTCCTTTACCTGTAAGTAATACAATAGGGTCGGTACAATTATTAGCTTTTGCTTCTTTTAAAAAATCTACACCCGATTTTGCACCCAATCTATAATCAACAAAATAGAGGTCATGTGCCCCCATAAGTAATCGCTCTATACCTAGATTATAGTTTGAACACCACTCTATGGAAAAAGTATTACCTGGAATAGACTTTATAAAATCACTCGTAATAATGAAATCATCTTCATCATCGTCAACTATTAAGATGCGTGCACTTTTGTGTCTTAGTTTCATGTGATAGCGTACTTTAACTTCTGTTTTCAGGAATTATAAAGATGAATTTAGCCCCTTTTCCGTAAACACTTTCGGCATATATTATACCGTTATGGTGCTCAAGAATCTTCTTGCATATAGCCAACCCAATACCGGAACCAGGATATTCAGATTTACCATGCAGCCTTTGAAAAACATTGAATATTCTCAATGAATACTCCTCTTCAAAACCAATTCCATTATCTGAAATGACTATTTTATAGTACGTTTTGTCTTTATGGAGTTCATACTTCAGCTTTGTTGCAATATCAATAGCACTGGCATGAATAGTTATAATAGGAGCAATACCTACATTACGGAACTTTATAGCGTTACTTAAAATATTAGTGAATAGCTGCTTCATCTGAGATGCCACAGCCTCAACCACAGGAAGATTGTCTGAAGTAATTTCTGTTGCTGATTCTTCAATAACTAATTCAAGATCTGTCTTCACCTGACGAAGTACCATATTAAGATCGACTTCTGAAAATGGCTGCTGCGTACTAGCTATCCTTGAGAATTCTAATAAGTCATTGATTAATACCCTCATATTTTCTGCGGAGGCAGTCATACGCGAAAGATACATAGCACCATCTCCGGTCAACACATCCTTGTATTTTTCCATCAACCGGCTACTGAATGTAGTTATCTTACGCAGTGGCTCCTGCATATCGTGGCTAGCAACGTAAGCAAATTCTTCAAGTTCTTTGTTAGACTCAAATAGTTCTTCAACCTTCTTTTTAAGGTCGTTCTCAATATTTCTTTGCCGGGTAACATCTCTTAAACTCCCTAAAAACTTAATCGCTTTTCCATCTTTGTCTCTTACCACTTTGGCCAAACTATGAATTCGCTTTATGTTGTTTTTGCCAGTGATAATTCGAAATTCAATATCCAAAGTACCTGCACCACTAATCACATTATCTGTAGCAGCAGAAACCCATTCCTTATCTTCCGGATGAACAAATGCTGATGCAAAAAATTTACTAACACCATTGGGTGTTGACTCCACCTCATAAATCTTATATACACCTTCAGACCAATAAGACTTATCCACATCAACAAGCCATTCAAAAGTTCCGAAATCTTCACTTTCAAAGTGCTCTAAAAATAGTTCACGTGTTTCAAATGACGTAAATGGCATACTCCATTGAGAAAGATCGGGCAAAAGAAGTATTTTATAAAGATTACCATACTTACCATCGATATCCGGGATAAGCGAAGTGAATAAATAGTACGACTTAAATTCATCTCCTCCCCTCGCCTTTATATTGTATATTATGTATGCTGTACTTTTATTATGAACGTCTTTTACAGACTTCATGTGATATTTCAATCGATCTTGCTGGTATTCATCTATAAAACAGGAAAAATAAACGTCCTGGTCATTAATGTCATTATTTGAACAACCTAATTCACTTTCGAAGAGGTTATTTACAAATACAATTTTCAAATCATCTTCCCGGACAATAGCCACCAAACCGGGCCCGGATGCCATAATATGGCTTATAAATGATAAATCTTGCTTAAAAGCGGTTTTGGTCATACCGAATTGCTTTCTATGGTAAATTTACACAATAAAATACTATAAAATGAAGTTATTTAATCTATATTAAACTCCTTAAACTGTTTCATTTTATTATACAGCGTCTTACGGTCTACATTTAGCAATTTAGCCGCCTTACTTTTATTGAAATTCACTTGTTTCAACGCATTAAGAATCACTTCATACTCTGCATCAAGATTGGCACTTTTCAATTTATTCTCAAAACTGCCACCATTACCATTATTTCCACTCATTGACTGATCTTTCCTAACTGAAGATACCGGCGTCTCAAATTGCAGTTTATTGAAATTGCTTATCTCAAATGGTAAAGATCTGGCCTCAACCATATCACCATCAGTTAGTAATGTTGCTCTTTTTACAACATTTTTTAACTCCCGGAGATTGCCATACCAGATATAACTATTGAATATTTTAACCACTTCTTCTGAGAATCCTTTCACATTCTTTCCTAATTCAACGTTAGTGATATTGAGGAAATGATGCGCAAATAACATAATATCCTGAGTGCGCTCCCTCAATGAAGGCACATCAATGCTGAACTCATTGAAGCGATGATAAAGGTCCTCTCTGAATTTTCCGGCTCTGGCCGCATCCCAAAGTCTTTCATTGCTGGCCACAAGAATACGCACATCAAGATCTATATCTTTCACGCCACCTACCCTTCTTATTTTTCGCTCCTGAACAACTCGTAATAGAGACACTTGAATATCATAAGATAGATTACCAATCTCATCAAGGAAAATTGTCCCTTCATTAGCTATTTCCAAACTACCTATTTTTTGATTTAGGGCTCCGGTAAATGCACCTTTTTCATGTCCAAACAACTCACTTCCGGCTAATTCTTTAGACAATGCACCACAGTCTATTGCCACAAACGGTTTAGCAGAACGCTTGCTTTTCTGGTGTATCTGTTGGGCAATTGCTTCTTTGCCACTACCACTCTCTCCATAAATTATAACACTGAAATTGGTAGGTGCAACCAGATCAATTTGCTTAATGATTACAGCAAATTCAGGGCTTTCACCCAATATGTATTGTACACCGTTTGTCAGTTTAGACTTTGCAGATACTGCATTATTTGTGCTTTGTGCAGGTCTTGCCACCACACTATCTTTAGGCTCTTCTGCAAGCGCTTTCTTTATTGTGAGCAATATCTCATCAGGGAATAAGGGTTTAGTTACATAATCATACGCTCCAAGCTTCATTACTTCAACTGCATCTTTAACATCACTGTAACCGGTAATAATAATTACAGATGCATCAGGGTGCGCCTCTTTAATCTTTCCTAACAACTCTGTACCAGTCATATCATCGAGTCTGAAATCACATAGTACGAGAGATGGCTTGTTCTTTTTCATCCATGCAATAGCCTCCTGACCACTGTTGGCACTGGCTACAGCGTAGCCGTTACGCGACAGAAATCTGTTCAACAACAGGCACATATCATTGTCATCATCAACCACTAGTATATTATACATCGTCCCTTCTATCGTTTGTTTATTCCTTTAAAAATAATCATTGTAATCCGTAATATCTATTACAACTCAACTATGCCCAAACTGCTCTTATTTGCGCAATTGGTATCTGTAATTGCTCTCTATATTTTGCTACTGTTCGCCTGGCGATGTTATAACCACCAGCTGCTAAAATATTGACCAATTGCTGATCTGTATAGGGGTGTTTTTTATCCTCTTTACTGATGGCTTCCTCTATTACTGATTGAATCACTTTATTGCTGATTACATCCCCTTTCTTATCAGCAATACCCTCACTAAACAGTTTTTTCAGGTATAATATACCAAAATGAGTCTCAGCATATTTGTTACTGGTAATACGAGATATGGTAGAGATATCCATCCCTAACATGTCTGCTAAATTACGTAATACCATTGGCTTTAGCAGTCGTATATCACCATCAATAAAATACTCAGCTTGTAATTCCACAATACCCTTCATTATGCGTAGCATGGTATCTTCCCGCTGCTTAACGGCATTTACAAACCATTGTGCTGAGCTGAGCTTACTTTTTACATATTGACCGGCACTTTTGTCTTTATTCCCAATCTGGCTGGCTAGTTCATCATGAAGCGACTGATTTACAAATACAGATCCCGAGCGGTTTGAATATAGATTTACCTGAATACCACCACCATAGTTTGTGATGATATAATCAGGAATAATTGTGTTTTTAGGATCGAACGCAGACACCTCATTTACCGGATGAAATTTCAATCCACTGATGAGATTCAATACTATTCGTAGCTCTTCATCATCTATTTTGAGTGCATGGTGTAATTTTTCGAACTGACGATGCATGAGATCATTATAGTGATGCTGCAGTAAATTTATTGCACATTTTACATCGGGTCGTTTTACATCCATAGCATTCAACTGCAACAGCAAACACTCCTGTATACTGCATGAACCGATACCAATAGGATCTAACGATTGTACAATCTTCAACGCATTAATAACACGTTCAGGCTCTACCACTTTTTGCAGAAAGAAAGACATGTCCTCTGCAACTTCCTCAATTGCCCTATCCATGAAACCCGCTCCATTAAGTACATCAATTATATAACTAGCCGCGATTCTATCATCATCGCTTAGCGTCAATAATTCTAATTGCTGATGTGCTTCTTCTTTAAAAGTATTCACATTAACAATAGGTGTGTTAGGAGCAACATCTGAGTCGAAATAGTTCTGATAGTCCGATTTGTAATTGGGCATATCATCATACATCACTTCTTCCCAATCCTGATAATCCTGCATCTCATCTTTAGATTGCTTGCTATCATCATCCTCACTTTTTTCAATGGTCTCTAAAAAAGGGTTCTCCTCCAGTTCATTTTTTATTCGCTGCTCTAACTCAATTGAATTAAGAAAAAACAAATTGAGCAACTGTATTTGTTGCGGAAGAATTTTTAAGTTTTGCCGTTGGCTCTGGTTCTGACTAATCATGATCTACGGACATTTAACCCACTATCTTAAAGCAAGGTTAAAGCCACGTTTCCTAATCGTACAAAGTAAAATAAACAACTATTCAAACAACTGACTACTAAAGAAAAACACTAGTAATTAATAAATATTCATATAAATAACTAAAGAACATCTATGTATATCGCATTTTCATGAGGAAATTGTTCCACATAATGTAGATTTGAGCCACCAATGAAGAAGCGACTTATCTTAATAGCTATTGCCTTCAGCATCTCATTCCTTATAATGGGGGCACTTTCATTGTTTTCATTAGCACGACTTAATAAATACATACAGTACTCCCACCTTACCGATAAATCAGGATTTGTAATAGAAGAGATATGTAATGCTGAAAAAGCGCTGAGAGATATAGACAGAACTGAGCGCGGCTACATGATTACAAAAGATACCATGTATGTACGGTACATGAATACCTCAATTGCCAAACTAAAAGAAAGCATTGAGGAGCTGGAGGAAATGACCACCGACAATGCTGAATTACAACGTACAATAAAACTATTAAGTGCAGCAGCAGTGGTGCGCACCACTGCTGCACAAAATAATATTGCGTATATAGATACTTGTAAATCATCTACCCTTTCCAAGTACTATTATGATAGCCGACAAATGATGCTCGACTGTTCTAAGTTACTTCTGAAAATGCATGATTCTGAAACTGCACTAAAAACAAAACGAATAGAAGGTGAAAATCTCTACGAAACACTAACAACACGCACTATGAAGTGGCTGTTGTTGGTGTTTTGTATTATCACACTTTTCCTACTCATTTTACTTATAAAGGAGTTAGGCAGCAGAATGCGTTTTCAGGAAGAATTACAGGCAAAGGTTATAGATTTAAGAAGGTCGCACGAAGAGCTACAGGAAATAGCTTATGTAGCAGCACACGACCTGCAAGAACCATTGCGAAAGATCCAGATATTCAGCAATATGCTGCTGTATCAAAAAAATGATTTTGTTGATGGTAATAATAAGGAACACCTATTACGCATCAATAATTCAGCACTCCGAATGCAATCATTGATTACAGACCTTTCCAGTCTTACTAGCCTTACTAAGGTTGATGAACAAAAAAAGCAAATAGACCTGAGCAGAATGCTACAGTATATATTGCTAGATATTGATGAAAAAATTACTGAATCGAGGGCAATTGTTACTGTAAAATATCTACCAACTATACCCGGTTATGAGCAACAGTTAAAAATACTCTTTAACTCACTGCTTGATAATGCATTAAAGTTCAAAAGCCAAGACAGAGACCCGGTAATTACGATTACGAGCGATACCATTAATGGTGCTGAATTATTTGAGATTAACCCAAATCTCAGAACCAAAAAATTCAATTGCATCATAATCACTGACAATGGAATAGGATTTGAAAAACAGTTCATTAATAAAATGTTCCAAATATTTCAGCGTCTACACCAAGCTGAATCAGGTTACGATGGGAAAGGCATTGGTTTAGCCCTTTGTCAGCGTATTATGGCCAATCACGAAGGTTATGTCATTGCAGACGGGCATTCGCAGGAAGGTGCTTGTTTCAAGCTGTTCTTCCCTATTGAAGATTAATAATTGTAACAACTCCTATATCGATCTATACAAGCCAATTTCATAAACCAGCAACCAGCTTAGATTAAAAGTAAAAGCCCCGACCATAAGATCGGGGCTTTCTATTTATCACTCAAATAAAATCTTACTTCTTGAACTGAGGAATCAATTCCTGAGCCAGTTTCACCATTTTAGCAACGCCATCTTCAGGTAGATTACCTTTCTTGAATTCTTTCAAAACATCAGAAAGTTTCATTTCCATCTGCTGTAAGAATAATTCTTCAAAAGCACGGATGTTCTTAACAGGAACTTCGCGAAGCAAGTTGTTAGTACCCAAATAAACTATAGCTACTTGTTTTTCAACGCTATAAGGGTTGTACTGCAATTGCTTCAAAATTTCCACGTTACGGCTACCCTTGTCGATAACTGTTTTAGTAGCAGCATCCAAATCACCACCAAACTTAGAGAAAGCTTCCATTTCACGGAATAATGCCTGGTCAAGTTTCAATGTACCGGCAACCTTTTTCATAGATTTGATCTGAGCGTTACCACCCACACGGCTAACAGAGATACCTACGTTGATTGCCGGACGAATACCTGAGTTGAACAAGTTGTTCTCCAAGAATATCTGACCATCAGTGATAGAGATAACGTTAGTTGGGATATAAGCTGATACGTCACCTGCCTGAGTTTCGATGATAGGCAATGCGGTCAAAGAACCACCACCTTTCACCATGTGTCTGATACTTTCAGGAAGATCGTTCATCTGCTGAGCGATTTCGTTGTTGTTGATCACCTTAGCGGCGCGCTCCAACAAACGGCTATGCAGATAGAATACGTCACCAGGATAAGCTTCACGACCCGGAGGACGACGAAGCAACAATGACACCTCACGGTAAGCCACCGCCTGCTTAGACAAGTCATCATAAACTACAAGAGCCGGACGACCAGTATCACGGAAGAACTCACCAATTGCAGCACCAGAGAACGGAGCATAGAACTGAAGAGGAGCCGGATCAGCAGCAGAAGCACAAACGATAATGGTATAAGCCATAGCGCCAGCATCTTCAAGCGTCTTCATCACACCTGCAACAGTAGATGCTTTCTGACCGATAGCAACATATATACAATAAACAGGCTTACCTGCTTCGTAGAATTCTTTTTGGTTGATGATAGCATCGATACAGATAGCTGTTTTACCAGTACCACGGTCTCCGATAACCAACTCACGCTGTCCACGACCAATAGGAATCATCGCATCGATAGCTTTGATACCAGTTTGAAGTGGTTCCTTAACCGGCTCACGATAGATAACACCAGGGGCTTTACGCTCCATAGGCATTTCATAAAGTTCTCCTGCAATAGGGCCTTTACCATCGATAGGCTCACCAAGTGTGTTTACAACACGACCAACCATACCTTCTCC
>CANGMZ010000087.1 GCA_947454715.1 Chitinophagaceae bacterium | reverse complement strand
TATGGCAAGGCAAAAAAGAATTGTTATAGACAACAGAGATTACCGGATAGATTTACTTTTTTACCACCGAAGGCTTAAATCTTTGGTTGCTATCGATTTAAAACTGGGTGAATTTGAAGCAGCACATAAAGGCAATATGGAGCTTTATCTCCGTTATTTAGAAAAATATGAACAAATTGAAGGCGAAAACACACCAATAGGGCTTATTCTTTGCACTGGGAAAAATGAAGAACATGTCGAATTGATGCAATTAGACAAAAGTAACATCCGTGTTGCGGAGTATCTGACAATTTTACCATCAATAGAATATCTTCAAGAAAAGCTACACAAAGCAGTAAACATAGCAAAGAACAATCTAAAAATTCCAACAAACGATTCAAAAGATTAGTTTGCTATATTAACAATATACTGAACACTAATATGAATGGGGAGGTGAGGTGGTGTGATGAATGACCAGAGTGTTATTAATTACTCCACCTCCCTAATCCTCTTTATTTTCTCTAACACTATCACATCAATCTGGTCCTTCGGGCGGTTTACTGCTTTCTTGTTAGCAATTAATTGATTGATATGTAGAAACGAAATCGAAATACCCTCAATATCTGCTACTGAAGCATGCTCTAAGCAATCCGTAAAGGTGAACTCTTCAAGCCCCTTCATGCTGATCATTATATCCAGCTCTATGCCTTTTGAAATGTAGAAACTGGTCCAACCAGGAAGGACAAGAATGTCCATACTTATTTTTTATGAATCACTTTAGCCTGCTTCAACATTATTCCACGACGTAGCATTTGGGTGAATAACAGAAATTTCTCTTTGTCACTCCTATATATGTCACGTTTTAGCCTTTCCCGTTCGGGGACTGGAATTGGCTGTGGGTTATCGGGCTGTAAAGGTTCTTTGCAGGAGGAGTCATAACTCGGAGATTAACGCAGTATAAAAATACTACAGTTTATTCAATTACTCGCCCCAAGGGAAAACGTGCAATTTATCTTTACAATAAACACCCTTTCCACATCCCCATTCAGCAATGGAGCCATTGAGCAATTAAGCCATTAAAATACCTATCTTTGACACAGACGATTAGAAATGAGTGATTATATAGTATCAGCCAGAAAATACCGCCCGCAAACCTTTGACACGGTTGTGGGACAGGAGCATATTACTACCACCCTTAAAAATGCCATCCGCAATCAGCATTTGGCGCACGCCTATCTGTTTTGTGGTCCGCGTGGTGTTGGTAAAACTACCTGTGCGCGTATCTTGGCAAAAACCATCAACTGCGAGCACCCTACTGCCGATATGGAGGCATGTGGTGTTTGTAATACCTGCACCAGCTTCAGTAACAGTACTTCTTTCAATGTATTTGAGCTCGATGCTGCCAGCAATAACTCTGTTGATGATATTCGCGAACTGACCAATCAGGTTCGTTTTGCACCACAACAAGGAAAATACAAAGTATATATAATAGATGAGGTACACATGCTCAGTGCACAGGCGTTCAATGCGTTCCTGAAAACACTTGAAGAGCCACCACCCTACGCTATTTTCATACTGGCTACCACTGAAAAACATAAAATATTACCTACCATACTTAGCCGTTGTCAGATATTTGACTTCAAGCGTATCACCACGCACGATATTGTCAACCACCTGCAGGGTATTGCCATAAAGGAAAGTATGGTTGCACAGGAAGCTGCATTGCACATTATAGCCCAAAAAAGTGAAGGTTGTATGCGCGATGCATTGTCTATGCTCGATCGTATAGCCAGCTTTACCAATGGCATGCTTACCTACAACGGCACCATGGAGCACCTTAACCTCCTCGATGCCGATTTTTACTTCGGGCTCACAGATTGCATCTTGAGTCAAGATGTAGCAGGTACGCTGCTTATGCTCGATAAGGCAATGGAAAAAGGCTTTGAGGGAGATGTGGTGATCAATGGTCTTGCGGAACATTTCCGCAACCTGTTGTTGTGTAAAGATGCCCGTATGGCTAAGTTGCTGGATGTGCCTAATGACCACAAACCGGTATTCCTGGAAAAGGCAAATCAGGCACCACCATCGTTTTTATTATCATCACTCAATGTACTGAACCAGTGCGAACTGGAATATAAAAACACCAGCAACAAGCGACTACACATAGAAATGTGCCTCATAAGGCTTTGCTTTGTGCTGCAGGCCGTAGATGGCAGCTCAGCAAATCAGTTGGTGGCAGGTGATTCTGCTGATGTAAAAAAAAACTCTAGTACTGTAGTAAATAATGCGTCTGCACCTCAATATGCAGCGCCAAAACCAACTCCGGTACCGGCACCACCGGTGCAAAGCAACTATCAGCAACCAGCGACAGTGCAAGAGGTAAGAGAACCACAACCTGTTCAACCACCAACAGCCCCGACACCTGTTATAGCGCAACCGGTAGTTGCCCAAACACCACCACCCATTGCTAACTATGCTACACCTCCACCCCGCCCTGCCGCAACGGCAAGCATCGGCGGAGGACGCAAACTGAGTAAGGGTCTGCTAGATGATATGGATGAGGTTTTGGACAGTGCAGTTGCCCGTACTCATCCGCTCACACTAGATGAGTTGCAGCAATTGTTTGAAGAGTACAAACAATGGTTGATGTCAGAAAGCAAGGGAACTGTGTTTGCACAGTTTGCGCAAATGAAATTAGAATTTTATCCTCCTGATGAAATGAAGATTGTATCGCCTACCTTGCTTACAGATATGTATGCCAAGGAATCGAGGAGTGCACTTCTGGACTATTACAGGGAAAAGACAAGAATACTGATGCGCATCACTACTGAGCTTCGCGAGGACAAATCGCTGGCAGATACGCAGATGAAAACAGTGCTGAGCAGACAAGATATGTATGAGGCAATGGCACAAAAAAACCCTAATGTAGCTGCATTAAAAGAAGCTTTGGGAATGCAAATTGAATATTAATAATAGATTGAATATAATAAGTTTTACCCGCAAAGAAATTTGCAACAATTAATGAACTGAGTTTTATTTACTTTTGAGGTCTAAAAATACAGAACTATATTATGGCGGAAGCAATACGTATGCCGTTGCTGAGTGACACAATGAAGGAAGGCGTTATAGCCGAATGGCACAAACAAGTGGGTGATGAAGTAAAAGCGGATGACGTGATCGCTGATGTGGAAACCGATAAGGCAACCATGGAAGTGACTCCTTATATTGACGGAACTCTTTTATATATAGCTGCAGATAAAGGTCAAGGTGTGCCTATTAACGGTATCATGGCTATTATTGGCAAACCGGGTGAAGACTTCCAGTCTATTCTAGATAATGAAAAGAATAACCTAGCACCTACAGCTCCAGCTCCTCAACCTGCTCCAGTAGCGGCTGCAACTGCAAATGTTGCTCCGGTGGCACCTGTTGCTACTCCGGCTACACCAGCTACTTCTGCAGCTGTTGCTAATCCGGGCGATGCTACAGTGGTTCGTATGCCATTACTTAGCGACACCATGAAGGAAGGCAAAATTGTTGCATGGCATAAAAATGTAGGTGATACTATTAAAAGCGACGACGTAATTGCAGACGTGGAAACCGACAAGGCAACCATGGAAGTAATGCCTTACGCAGATGGTACCCTATTGTATATAGGTGTAAAAGAAGGCGATGCTGCAAAAATAAACGAGATTATAGCAATAGTAGGTAAACCGGGTACAGACGTTACACCATTCTTAGATGGTGCCGCTCCTGTAGCATCGGCTGCTCCAGCTCAACCGGTTGCTGCTGCTACAACTGCTGCTCCGGCTGTTAGTGTTGAAACTGCACATGCAGATGACAATGGTGACCGTGTAAAGGCATCTCCATTAGCAAAAAAATTAGCTTCAGATAAAGGTATTGATATTCACCAATTAGTAGGTTCAGGCGACAATGGCCGCATCATCAAGCGTGACATTGACACCTTCCAACCAGCTGCAAAAACTGCGGCTCCTGTTCAGGCTGTGGCAACACCACAAACGGCTCCGGCTCAAAAGGCAGCAGCTCCTGCACCTTCAGCTCAGGTATTTGTACCATCAGTACAAGGTAAAGAAAGCTATACCGATACACCTGTTACTCAAATGCGCCGCATAATCGCACAGAGACTGGCAGAAAGTAAGTTCAGTGCACCGCACTTCTACCTGCGCATGAGCATCACTATGGACAAAGCCATAGAAGCAAGAAAAGCTATTAACGATGTGTCTCCGGTTAAAGTATCATTCAATGATTTGATCATAAAGGCATGTGCAATGGCATTGCGCAAACACCCGCAGGTCAATAGTTCATGGATGGGTGATTTTATCCGTCAGAACCACCATATCAATATAGGTACTGCAGTAGCTGTTGAAGAAGGGTTGATTGTTCCTGTAATTAAATTTGCAGACCAGAAAACGCTCTCTCAGATATCTGAAGAAGCAAACGTGTTGATTGATAAAGCACGTACCAAGAAGATTCAACCACAGGAATTTACAGGTAACACATTCACTATATCTAACCTCGGCATGATGGATATGGATGAGTTCACAGCTATCATTAACCCACCGGACAGCTGTATTTTGGCTGTAGGAAAAATAGCAGCTACCCCTGTTGTTGAAAATAATCAGATAGTAATCAGGCAGATTTTAAAACTTACGCTCAGCTGCGACCACCGTGTGGTAGATGGTGCTGTAGGTTCAAGATTCATGCAAACACTTAAATCGCATCTGGAAAATCCGGTGACGATGTTGGTGTAACATTGATATAATATTTACTCAAAACATACTTAATGGTGAAAAGTGGATATAGTTTTTTATATAACCACTTTTCACTTTTAGTTTTTATTACATGGAGAGAAGATCAAAACCGCCCGTAAAATCATTGCCACTGCTTATTGGCCGTAAACCAATAATGGAGGCATTGGAATCAGGTGCTGCAATAGAAAAGATATTCCTGCTACGCAGCGCAACAGGCCCGGAAATAAACACAATTAAGAATCTGGCTAGAAACCTGAACATACCTGTGAGCCAGGTGCCGGTAGAAAAGCTGGATAATCTGACCAAATCACAACACCAGGGTGTTGTAGCTTGGGCATCTTTGCTCAACTATATTGATTTACAGGCAGGTATCTCTCATATTGTAGAGCAAGGTCAAACACCTTTGTTTGTTTTGCTCGATGGCATTACCGATGTACGCAATGTAGGCGCTATTGCCCGCAGTGCATTATGCTGTGGTGCACAGGCATTGATTCTACCTACATCTCATGCAGCATCACTAACCGAAGAGGCTGTAAAAGCATCGGCGGGAGCACTTCACAAAATATTATTGTGCCGTATACCCTCCGTACCTCAAGCTATTGATGTTTTGAAGCTGAATGGCATACAGATATTAGGTACACAAATGAAGGGCAGCGTTCCAGTCTATGACGCCGACATGACTATACCTTCATGTATAGTTATGGGTGCTGAAGATACCGGCATCAGTAAAGATGTGCTGAAAAGAGCAGATGTTTTGATACGTATACCAATGGTTACCAGCTTCGATTCACTAAATGTATCTGTAGCTACAGGTATGATATTGTATGAAGCAGCCAAACAACGTATACTCCAAGGTTAATAAATATTTATTTTTTACAATAAAACCATTCAAATAGTAGTAAAATGACAGGTGTTTACTGAAATAAAGCATAATATTCTGCTTTTCTTGCTAAACAACAATAGATGCCTTGATTAATAGGTAATGGTTTGCTAAATTCGCACTTCGTAAATAATAGTTTTCCCATGATAGATATTAAAGTTCCTACAGTAGGCGAATCAATAAGTGAAGTAACACTGGTGAAATGGCTGAAAAAAGAGGGGGATTACGCGAACAGAGATGAAGTATTATGTGAACTGGAATCTGAGAAAGCTACATTTGAGCTGACTGCTGAACAGGCAGGTACGCTTCATATTGTAGCTGAAGAAAACGCTACATTGAAAATAGGTGATCTTGCTTGTACTATTGACGAGACAGCACCAAAGCCAGCCGGCGCTCCTACAGCACCAGCTGCGGCGGCTC
Organism: Chitinophagaceae bacterium; assembly: GCA_947454715.1. GTDB lineage: Bacteria > Bacteroidota > Bacteroidia > Chitinophagales > Chitinophagaceae > Flavipsychrobacter. The sequence continues at coordinate 7,629 of CANGMZ010000087.1, read as the reverse complement.
CTGCTCCTAAGACAGAGAAAGCACCTGAAACTAAAGCAGCACCGGCTCCACAGAGCGATGTTAAAGCAACTCCCGTTGCTAATGCAATCATGAGCGACAAGCAAGTGAAAGCTAACGATGTAGTTGGTAGCGGCACACAGGGTAAAATTTTGAAACAAGACGTTCTTGATGCAATCAACAACCCTGGCAAACGTGGCGGTGCACAGGCATTTACACGCGAAGAAAAGCGCGAGAAAATGAGCAACCTGCGTAAAACTATTTCCCGCAGACTTGTAGAAGCAAAGAACAGTACCGCAATGCTCACTACTTTCAACGAGGTCGATATGACCCGTATCATGGAAGTTCGTAAGCAATATAAAGATACATTTAAGGAATCTCATGGTGTAAATCTGGGTTTCATGTCATTCTTCACTAAGGCATGTGCAACTGCATTGCTGGAGTGGCCGGCAGTTAATGCGTATATCGATGGTGATTCTCTTATCTACCACGACTATTGCGATATCTCTATTGCTGTTTCTGCACCAAAAGGACTGGTTGTACCGGTACTTCGTAATGTAGAAAGCCTGAGCATGGCTGAAATAGAAAAGAAGGTTGTGGAAGTGGCTAAAAAAGCACGTGACAACAAATTAACTCCTGATGAAATGGCAGGCGGTACATTTACTATCACCAATGGTGGTGTATTTGGTTCTTTAATGTCTACTCCTATCATTAACATTCCTCAGTCTGCTATCTTGGGTATGCATAAGATACAAGACAGACCAATGGCTATGAATGGTAAAGTAGAAATACGCCCAATGATGTATCTGGCATTGAGCTATGATCACCGTATCATTGATGGTCGCGAATCAGTAGGTTTCCTTGTAAGAGTAAAAGAACTTCTTGAAAACCCTGAATTGTTGCTGTTGGGTAAAGATCCCGTGAAGGCATTATTAGAGTTATAATCGACCAATAAGCATATTTAAACAGGGCGTTCGGAAAAACCGGACGCCCTGTTTTTTTTGTGTATTAAACCCTTTGAAACAAAGTCATAGATAATGATACACTCAGAATATCATTTTGATAAATTTATGGGAATCCCTATCTATCACTTTAAGCAAGAGAACTATATCTAAATATTACACCAAATAAAAATGGAGACCCTTTGTAAGGATCTCCATTTTCAATATTTATCAATTAATATTTTACTTGGCAACAACAACTCTTGCTGTGTACTTACCATTAGCAGTAACAGCACTTACAAAGTAAACACCTGCTGGTTGAGCCAGTGTAACTGTAGCGTTATTGTTAGTCACAACATCCATTTCATTAACTACAGCACCTACCATGTTAGAAATAACTACATGAGCTGTTTCCTTAACATTAGAAGCGATATTCAATACAAATGAACCGTTATTAGGGTTAGGGAAAACTGTCATAACATTATTGTTAGTAGCAACATTCTGCACAGCAGTGAAATCAGGAAGGTTTACATAGAAAGTATCTTTAGAAGTACCGCATGTATTAGAAACAGTATAAACTAGCATTGTAGTATCACCCTTTACTGCAACAAATGAGTTTGCAGAAATGAAAGTAACAGCACTGTCTCTCAATGATACCCAATGGCCACCCGCTGGTGTAGCAACCAATGTGTATAATGCACCCATTGCGATAACACCTGTAGGACCAGTTACAGTGATAACCGGTGGACGGTTAACATAAATTACCTTTGTTACAACTGAAGAACCGAAACCGTCAGTCACCGTGTAACTTAGTGTATCACGAGTACCGCCTGTTACTCCTGTTACTACGCCATCAACATTAACGGTTGCAGATGCATTGCTGCTAGTCCAAACACCACCTAATACAGTGCTTGTCAAAGTGATTGAAGAACCTTGACACACAGAATCAACGCCAGTTATAGTGCCTGCTGAACCAGGAATACCAACTTCAATTGTTTTATTATTTTGAGTTGTACCGCAGATATTGGTAGCAGTATAAACAATTGTAGTATTTCCTGAAGCCACACCGGTAACAACACCTGTAAATGAATCAACACTAGCAATTGAAGCATTGTTCGAAGTCCAGATACCACCTGTAACAGTATCAGAAAAAGTAGTCATCATTCCTAAACCAACGCTATCAGAACCTGTAATCATAGATACTGCACGCTCAATATTAACTGTAGCAGTAGCAACTGATGAACCGCAAGAGTTATTAAACATGTAAGAAATGATAGCAGAACCTTGAGCTCTACCAGTAACAAAACCTGAAAGATCTACAGTAGCAACACTAGCATCATTACTCAACCAAACACCACCTGGAACAGTAGCAGTATAAGCAGCCCATGTTCCGGAACAAATTGGAGAAGTACCAGTGATCGTACCTGCGGATGTAGGAACTTCCACTGTAATTACCTTGGTTGATGTGTATAAACCACAAGCATTACTAAAAGAATAAGTAATTGTATCTACACCTGCAGTTACACCTGAAACCATGCCTGATGCATTAACTGTTGCTTTGCCATTTGATGCAGTCCAAGCACCACCTGTATAAGCATTTGATAAATTGATTGATGCGCCAACACAAACTGTAACCGGACCTGCAATTGGTGCAGCAACAATGACAGTGTCAACTGTAATAGCAGTTGAAGCTACAGCAGAACCACATGAGTTGGTAATTGTGTAACGAATACTGTCAACACCATGAGCTACACCATGAACGTCTCCTGTTACAGAAACTGTAGCGATTGAGGCAGACAAACTGCTCCATACACCACCTGCAACAGTATTGGAATATGTAGTACTTGAACCAACACATACATGAGGATTACCTAATGTAGTACCAACTACCGGCAATGGATTAACTGTAAGAGTTGCACCTGTTGATGTATCTGATGCACCACCTAAAGAATTTGCTACCGCCCTGTATTTATAACCTGTAATCGTAGTTGTACCAGACACACTCAACATATTCGTTGTTGTACCGGAATACAAACCACCATCATGCAAAGTAGTCCAAGTTGTGCCATTGTACTCTTGCCATACAAACGAAGGTGTATCTGACGTAGCAACAGAAAACATAGCAACAACACCACTACAAACAGTTGCATCTGATGGATTTGTAGTAATAACAGATGTCGCAGCTTTTACAGAACCGGCAGTCAGCAACAAGCAAAGGGTAAACAGGTTTGAAAAGTAAAATAGTTTCCTCATTTTTTATTTATTTAATTATAATTTAATACGAAAATAAGTCAATACTTCTAATTAATTTGTAAAAATACAAAAATAATCAATGACATTAGTTTTTGCAAGAGACAAATAAATTATGCAAAAAATATTATGGTTTAGTTCGGTTATTTTGGGGGCTTATCTGCGATAATGAATATGGTAGCAGGTTCAGTATAACCTATTCCGTGTAGTGAAATTTTTATCATTCTGTTACATATAATTTGTAATCCTTTCAGCAATATGCCAATTAAGCCTAAACAACTACCTTTGCACTCTAATTTGTATATTGTACATTATTTATACTAAAATCATTCACGTAACAACTATATGAACAACGCATATTTCGATTTTGCAGAACCTAAAAATGAACCTGTACTTAATTATGGTCCGGGTAGTCATGAAAGAAAAGAATTGCAAAAAGCATTAGCAGAATTAAAGGCACAACAACGTGATATACCTATGTATATCAATGGAGAAGAGGTGCGTACAGGTGAAAAGAAAGAAATTCGCCCACCACATGAAACAGCTCATTTGTTAGGTCACTACTACCAGAGTAACGAAGAACACATAAATGCATCCATAGACGCAGCATTATCTGCTCGCGAAAGTTGGGCAGCAACTAGTTGGGAACATCGTGCAACAATCTTCTTAAAAGCGGCTGATCTTCTTGCAACTAAATATCGCTACCGCATGAATGCGGCTACCATGTTGGGACAAAGCAAAAATGCTTATCAGGCTGAAATTGATAGCGCATGTGAATTGATTGACTTCTTACGTTTTAATGTGCATTTCCTTAGTCAAATATACAAGGGTCAGCCTGTATCTTCTCCGGGAGTAAACAACCGTATGGAGTACCGCCCTTTAGAAGGATTTATTTTGGCAGTTACTCCGTTTAACTTTACTGCAATCGGCGGTAATTTGCCTACTGCACCAGCTATGTGTGGAAACGTAGCAATATGGAAACCTGCAAATACTCAAATATATTCTGCGAATGTATTTATGGAAATATTGATTGAAGCAGGCTTACCTGCAGGTGTTATCAATCTAATCTATCCTCCCGGCGCAATGATTGGTGATGTATGCTATGCACACCCTGATTTTGCAGGTATACACTTTACAGGCTCTACTGGCGTTTTCCAAAGCATGTGGAAAAGCATAGGTAACAATATTTCACGTTACAAATCTTACCCTCGCATTGTTGGTGAAACAGGCGGTAAGGATTTCGTTTTTGCACATCCTTCTGCTAATGCAGCAGCAGTTGCAACGGGTTTAGCTCGTGGTGCATTCGAATTCCAGGGACAAAAATGCTCCGCAGCATCACGTGCATACCTTCCTTCTAATCTTGCAGGTGAAATCAAAGAAAAACTGATAGCACAAGTTAAGAGTATGAAAATGGGTAAGGTTGATGATTTCACAAACTTCATCAACGCCGTTATTGACGAAAAAGCATTCAATAGCATCACAAAGTATATTGATAATGTGAAGAATAGCAATGGAGCTGCAAAGATTATTTGCGGAGGTAATTATGACAAATCGAAAGGTTGGTTTATAGAGCCTACAATTATAGAAACAACAGATGCTACTTACGTAACTATGTGCGAAGAAATATTCGGACCGGTATTGACCATATACACTTACGAGGCTGACCAATGGATACAGATGCTCGATGTGCTGGACAATACATCACCGTATGCTCTTACAGGTTCTATATTCTCTCAAGACCGTTATGCTGTTGAATATATGACTAAGCGATTAGTAAACAGTGCTGGTAACTTCTACATTAATGATAAACCAACAGGTGCTGTTGTAGGACAACAACCATTTGGTGGCGCACGAGCATCAGGTACTAACGATAAAGCAGGTTCAATTCTTAATCTTTACCGTTGGATCAGCCCACGTACGATAAAAGAAACATTTGTACCACCTACTGATTATCAATATCCATTCCATCAGGAATAATGATCGTATATTTTACAACGCCCTCGTGAATGAGGGCGTTGTATTTTACCCTTATCTTTATTGACTTCCTAAAAACAGACGATGAAAATAGATATCCACACACACATAATGCCTGAAAACATTCCTAATTGGTTTCAGAAATTCGGGTACGGTGAATTTATAAGACTTGAGCACCACAAACCTTGTTGTGCTCAAATGATTAAGGGCGACAAAATATTCAGAGAAATAGAACATAATTGCTGGGATGCAAATGTGCGTGTAAAAGAAATGGATATGACGACTGTAGGTATACAGGTTTTATCTACAATACCTGTTCTGTTTAACTACTTCGCTAAACCTGAACATGCACTGGAAACATCTCGTTTTTTTAACGACCATATAGCACAATGTGTCACAGACCACCCTACTCGCTTTATGGGTTTAGGTACTGTTCCAATGCAAGATGTTGATACAGCAATAAAGGAAATGGAACGCTGTGTTAAAGAACTAAAAATGCCGGGAATAGAAATAGGTTCAAATATAAACACTATGAACCTCGGAGATCCATATTTCACACCTTTCTGGCAAGCTGCCGAAGATTTGAATTGTAGCATATTTGTACATCCATGGGAAATGATGGGAGAAAAAGAAATGTCTAAGTATTGGCTTCCTTGGCTAGTTGGTATGCCAGCTGAAACCAGTAGAGCTATATGCTCAATGATATTTAGTGGCGTTTTAGAGCGTCATCCAAAACTACGTGTTGCATTTGCTCACGGAGGAGGTAGTTTCCCGCTAACAATTGGCAGAATAGAACATGGTTATAATGTAAGACCAGACCTTTGTGCAATAGACAACCCAATAAATCCACGTGACTACATTGGTCGCTTCTGGATAGACGCACTGGTACATGACCCCAAAGCATTGGATTTTATTATTGATATTATGGGAGGAGATAAAATATGTATGGGCAGTGACTATCCATTTCCTTTGGGAGAACACCATCCCGGACAACTAATAGAAAGCATGAATTATACTAAAGAATTGAAAGAACAATTATTGTATAAGAATGCAATGCAATGGATGGGGAAAGCATAATTATTCAAAAATAATGTGTAATAAATAAGCGCAACGGGATAAACACGTTGCGCTTATTTATTTTATGAATTTAACACAAACTAAAAAAACTTTTCGATTTTTTATTGGCATTACCGCTATTAGATATCAAAATCCAACAAATTACAATAGATAAATAAGTTAACTTTTTTTATTGCTCTTAGACTTGATAGTAAACAAGTAACCAACAGAAAAACCATAATTCCTGTTATATCCAGAATTATCAGCATCCCCCGCCGGCAACAGATTAACAAAACCCAATTGATAGTGTACTCGGAAATACAGACCTGTTGTCAATTCATAACCAACATTTAACCCAAGTCCAAAATCATTCCTTTTTATTCCATCATTATCCCCATCATTACCTGCACTAAAAGTCGTCGTACTACTTGTTCCGTTACCGGTCTCCTTTTTAGTCCCCCCAAGATTTAGTGCATAATATGGTCCTGCACCAACAAAAAAACGATCTTTACCCGGGTGCCCAGTTTTATAAATTAAAGATAGAGGTACTTCAATTGTGTTTACATTAATAATATTGTTAGAAAAAAAATAATCTAACTTATAGCCATTCATTACATACAAAACACCAGATTGCAAACTGAGTGCATTGCTGAATTTATAATCAACTATTCCTCCTATATGTAACCCTAATCTTGCTTTAGTTGCAAGTACCTCTCCGTTTAGTTTCTGAATATAATTGGAGAACAATCCACCGGCTTCAGGTCCAAAACTAACCTGAGCATTTCCAATGGAGCAAAAACATAAACAAACAAGTATTAGAATGATACGCTTCATGATACAATATTAAACAATCTGTACAAAATTTCAGATATATAGGGGAATATAGATGATTGTTTTTTTGCGGGGCTGCAGTTGGAGTGGTTATGTTTAAAAGCAAATAACCCTTAGCAAGTTAATGCTAAGGGTTATTGAATAAATATGGCGACTACCTACTCTCCCGCATTGTTGTGCAGTACCATCGGCCATGGGGGGCTTAACTTCTCTGTTCGGAATGGGAAGAGGTGAACACCCCCGGTAAAATCACCATAAGATCTTACCGAGTAGTTGATGGTAGTCAGCAGATGGTAAATAGTGCCTTGGGCAACTATCGACTATCGACTAAAAACTATCGACTAAACATAAATATCGAGACATATCGGGAATAACAATTTAGTTGTAAGGTAAAAAAGATTAAAGCTTACGGGCAATTAGTACTACTCGGCTTTGATGTTACCACCTTTACACCTGTAGCCTATCGACGTCATAGTCTCTGACGGCCCTTAAAAGTAAACTCATCTTGAGGAAGGTTTCGCGCTTAGATGCTTTCAGCGCTTATCCTGGCTGTACATAGCTACTCTGCGCTGCGCCTGGC
>CANGMZ010000086.1 GCA_947454715.1 Chitinophagaceae bacterium | reverse complement strand
ATTGTTAAGGAACTCCAATGCCACACTAATATTTGTAGCCCCTGTATTCTGGTCGGGTTCCAGGGCTATCAGCTCTCTGATGATGCGTAAGATATGTCCTTTGCCTTTTTTAGGAGGAATGAACTTTTCTACTTTATCGCTAAAGAATATTACGCCCACTTTGTCATTATTTGTTGCGGCAGAGAAGGAGAGGACTGCACTTAATTCGGTAATCAATTCGCGTTTAAGTCGTTTTTGCGTACCAAACAGTGAACTGTTACTGATGTCGACCAGTAACATGACCACCAATTCTCGTTCTTCTTCAAATACTTTGACATAAGGGTGCGAAAATCGTGCGGTCACATTCCAATCTATGAACTTGACATCATCGCCGGGTGTGTACTCTCTTACTTCACTGAATGACATACCCCTGCCCTTAAAGGTAGAATGGTATTCACCGGCAAATATGTGATTACTTAGCCCCTTAGTTTTAATCTCAATCCGTCTTACTTTCTTTAGAATTTCAGCTGTGGTCATTGTCGTTTCAGTTTATAACCTATAGCTATAACAGGTTACGCTGTAGCGCCTACAATCACTTTTTTAAGTATGTCAGCAATCTTGTTACCTCTTTCCTGTGCCTGTGCTTCATCCCATATCAGGCTTATAGAAGAAGATATGCAACGGCTCATAATAGTGTCACTTACAGGGAATGCCTGATTAGCGTAGTGTAGCACTTGCTTTTTCTGTTCGTCATAAAAACGGTTCATCCAGCTACCGCTCTGTAAATGTTGCCATTTGCGGATGTAATGCCAGTTGTTGTCGTACCAATAGAAATTACCTCCGATGCCTGCTGCTGTTAATGCGGCAACAGCTTCACGGGTCATTTCTTCTGTTGGTAGGAAGAATGATACAAATGAGCCGGTGTCACCACTTGGGTCTGGGATTACTCTGAAAGTAACACCTTCCACCTGCTTCAATGCATTATATATGATACTGTGATTGCGTTTTTGTAGTTCAAGGAACTCGTTGAGTCTACGCACCTGAGCTAAGCCTACAGCTGCATGAAGTTCAGAAATACGGAAATTATAGCCCAGATAAGGGTGAAGGTCAGCACCACGATCTTTACCCTTATGGTCGTGACCATGATCTGTATATTGATCTGCTTTTGCGTAAATATCTTTATTGTTGGTCATTACCACACCGCCTTCAGCGCAGGTAATGATTTTCACGAAGTCGAAAGAGAAAGTGCCGGCATCTCCGATTGTGCCTAAGTAATTGCCTTTGTACATACCGCCGATTGCCTGACAAGCATCTTCTAGTAAAAGCAGACCATTAGTTTTGCAAATTGTTTTCAATTCGTCGAGCTGAGCCATGCTGCCACACATGTGAACCGGCATTACCGCCTTTGTGCGTGGTGTAATAGCTGCTGAAACTGCTTTAGGGTCTAGTGTAAGTGTTTCGTCGATATCTACAGGTACCGGTATAGCACCTACAGATAATACGGCTTCAAAGCTGGCTACGAAAGTAAATGTAGGCATGATTACCTCATCGCCTGCACCTATGCCAAGTGCTGCCATTGCGGTAGTAAGTGCTGCGGTTCCGCTGCTTACCAGTTGCGCGTGGTCAGTACCAAATGTTTTACAGATAGCTTCTTCCAGTTCTTTTGCTTTCCATATTCCCTGGCGAGGACCATCAAAACCATAGCGCATTAAAATGCCGGTTTCCAAAACATCATTTACTTCTTTACGCTCTTGTGCACCAAATAATTCGTAGCCTGGCATATATGTTTAGTTTTTATTGTACACAAAAGTAGCGGTTACAACGCTTAACTGTTAATATGGATTACTTAAAATTTTCTGAAAAAATGGCTCATTCTATGTATGGTATATGTTCTTATGTATTTGTGACATATACGAATAGTGGCAAGGTCTTGTTTATTGAGCGTACATGTAATCATGGAATTATGATTATTGAATACCGGATATTATATTTGTTGTACTATGAAAAAGATTATTTCCAAATTTGGACTGCTATCAATATTGTATACTTTTTGTGTGGCATCGCTTTTCGCCGGGCAAAAGGACAGCGTAAAAACGAAAAACACATATCCGTTTTGTATTAAAGCTGGCGCAGGAGTATATTCCCGATTTATACTTAACGATATCAATTTTATTCACGCTAAGCAAGTAATACTTCATCCAGAAAAAATTTGTCAGGGATCGTTCCAGTATTTTGTAAACAAGGATATAGCTATTTCTATCAATGCAGCTTATTTTCATTACACTGCGGCGTTTACAGAGGACGCACAAACATCATTAGATCCAGCAACTGCTGCGAAGATGCAAAAATCATATTCCCGCAAAAATGATTTTACATCTATAACTCTAGGTAGTGAGCTTACGGTTGTGTATGACAGAATATATGAAACTAACAGAATTGTATATTTTTCTTTTGCATTAGGTTATGGGTGGTTATCGGGTACTGGTTCTGTAGTTGTTACAGAAAAAGATCCAAATGGAACCGGGGCTACGATAGTTGAGCCGGAGCAAAATTTTTCCCTTCGTACAGACAAAGTAAAAGCTCATTTGTCGTTGGTTGGTATACGTGGAGGTAAACATTTATGCTGGTATGCTGAATTAGGTTATGGATATAAGGGTATACTGAATGGTGGTTTAGCATATAGATTCTAGTGTTAGTTGTGCATCATTTATAAGTTTGTGCGTCCTTTTTCCCAAATAAAGCAATTAGCTTTGCAGTAAATATTTAAAAATGAAAAATTTAGTAAAAATATCGGCCATTGCTGCTGTATCAGTATTTGGCATTAGTGCATGTAAAAATGCCGGTACTGATGGTAAACAATCTGGTGCCGATTCTACTAAATCTGCGCCTCGCGCAGCTGTAACTATAGCTAAGGTAAGTGCCTCTCCGGAGTTTGCAGGTGCTGCACTTTCTGTAAAATCAATGACTGCTGAGAAGGTAGGAAAAGATTCTGCAAAGGTTACATTCAATTTCGATGTTAAGAGTTACGAGTTGAAGGGGCAAACTGCTGATAATTCTGCAAAAGGGTGCAATAACTCAGATAAAGGACAGCATATTCACTTTATTTTAGACAATTCTCCATATAAAGCACTTTATGAGCCTAAAAATGAGGTGACGTTGGCTAACGATAATAAGGATCACTATTTACTTTGTTTCCTTTCGCGCTCTTATCACGAATCTTTGAAGAACAAAGAAGCGGCCGTGTTGGTGCATTTTAAAATAGATGAAAAAGGTAATTTCAAGAAATTGGAAGACCCTAAAACACCGATGTTGTTCTACAGCCGTCCTAAAGGTGACTATCTGGGAAAAGATACTGCTGATGTATTGTTGGACTTTTATGTTTGGAATACTAGCCTAGCTGCTGATGGTTACAAAGTGAAAGCTCAGGTTACGAATGAAACATTAAAATCCGATACAACTTTTGTTATCAGCACATGGGAGTCTAATTTTATTCAAAACTTGGGTACAGGTAAATGTAAAGTTGCCCTTACTCTTTTAGGTAAAGATGGTCAACCTGCTACGGGAGATATGACAACTGCAAGTCGTTCATTTAATATGGCGGCAGCAGAGCCTATGAAATAATTGTTTGAAATTATATAGAAATTGTATGAGTAAATATTCTTCGCGTCAGTTACGGAAATTGGCTTCTTTTCTATTATTGGGCTTTATTTTTCTGATGTCAGCCGTTTATGTAATTATTAACTGGGTACTATAGTTACTCGTAAGGATAAATTTGTATACAGAAGCCCTGCACAATGTGCAGGGCTTCTGTATACAAATAAAAATATTTTATGTGTAATTGGTTGTAGTCTTAAATACGGAGTGATGCTGCGATATGAGCTTATCTAATTATAAATTTTAATCTTTTAATAACAGCAATCTCCATTTCGATATGCTTTTTATTCAACTATTTCCGTACTTTTGCAGCCTGAAATGAAAGGCCCTTCCTGATTTCTCTGACAGGAAGGGTTATTTTTAGGAGAAAATTAAAGCAATCAAACCCCTTACGGGGAGATCGGAAGTTATTTATGGATATTCGTAACATCGCCATCATAGCGCACGTTGACCACGGTAAGACGACATTGGTCGATAAAATTTTACACACCACCAACGTTTTTCGTGAAAATCAGGAAACAGGTGAACTTATTATGGACAGCAACGACCTTGAAAGAGAGCGTGGTATCACCATTTTGAGTAAAAACGTGTCTGTAACCTACAAAGGTGTAAAGATCAATGTGATCGATACTCCGGGTCACGCCGATTTCGGTGGTGAAGTAGAGCGCGTATTGAAGATGGCAGATGGTGTTTGTCTTCTTGTAGATGCTTTTGAAGGACCTATGCCACAAACTCGTTTTGTGTTGCAGAAGGCACTTAACCTGAATTTGCACCCAATTGTTATTATTAATAAGGTAGATAAAGAAAATTGCCGTCCTGATGAAGTTCATGATGCAGTTTTTGAATTGTTCTTCCAGCTTGATGCTACTGAAGAGCAGTTGAATTTCCCTACTGTATACGGTTCATCTAAACAAGGTTGGTTCAATACTTCATTGACTCCTACACAGGATATCACTGTATTATTAGATACAATACTTGAGAAAGTTCCGGCACCGAAGGTCGTTGATGGTCCGCTTCAGTTGCAGATTACATCACTTGATTATTCTTCTTTCCTTGGTCGTATTGCAGTGGGTAAAGTAACCCGTGGTTCTATTAAGGAAGGTCAGCCAATCATGCTTTGCAAGATTGATGGTACAATGGTACGCAGCAAGGTGAAAGAGCTGTATGTATTCGTTGATATGGGTAAAAAGAGAGTGGCTGAAGTACAGTGCGGAGATATTTGTGCTGTTGTAGGTATTGAAGGCTTCCAGATTGGTGAAACAATTGCTGATTTTGAAAATCCTGAAGCAGTTGAGATCATCCCAATTGATGAGCCGACAATGAATATGCAATTCTCTATCAACAACTCACCATTCTTTGGTAAAGAAGGTAAGTTTGTTACCAGCCGTCACATACGTGACAGGTTAATGAAAGAATTGGAAAAGAATCTTGCTCTTCGCGTTCAGGAAACTGACGATGCAGATAAATTCATGGTTTATGGTCGTGGTATCCTTCACTTGAGTGTATTGGTTGAAACAATGCGTCGTGAAGGTTATGAGTTGACTGTAGGTCAGCCACAGGTTATTACCAAAGAAATAGATGGTAAAAAATGTGAGCCTTATGAAGTATTGGTTGTTGACGTTCCTGCTGAATTAAGCGGAAAGGTTATTGACCTGGTAACACAGAAAAAAGGTGAGATGCTGATTATGGAAACAAAGGGTGTTATGCAGCATCTGGAGTTCGATATTCCTTCACGTGGTTTGATAGGCTTGCGTTCGCAGATGCTTACGAATACACAAGGTGAGGCAGTAATGGCACACAGATTCAGCGAATACAAACCATGGAAAGGATTTATCCCTGGTCGTAACAATGGTGTATTATTGGCTAAGACAGGTGGTAAAGCAACAGGTTACTCTATCGATAAATTACAGGACAGAGGTGCGTTTTTCATTGATCCGGGTCAGGAATTGTATGAAGGTCAAGTCATTGGTGAGCACATTAAGCCAGGTGATCTTGTAGTGAATGTTGCAGAAACCAAGAAGTTGACGAACATGCGCTCAAGCGGTACTGATGATTCAGTTCGTATTACTCCAAAAATATTGATGACACTTGAAGAGTGTATGGAATACATACAGCAGGATGAGTGTATAGAAGTTACTCCTTTGAATATCCGTTTGCGTAAGATTATGCTTAACGAAGAAGATAGGAAGAAGTTCTCAAAAATGATGAAAGCAGATTAATACCTAATTTGATAGACTTGCATTGTTAACAGCGTCTCACCCCGAATGGAGTGAGACGCTTTTTTCTGTTGAAAAAGCAGACAATTCAGGCTTTTATAAAAATGTTAATGATATACAAAATTCTACGTTTTACCCAGCCATTTTGCAATATCAGACGGTCTCTAATGTAGAAGTTATTCGTATTTCAATATTAACTACTCAATAAGAATAGTATTATTTTTACAAAATAACATTTAAATATAATTGTATATAGTTTTTATAAGACCTATCCACCGCTGAATATCTGAATATGAAAAAGACATTTATACTTTTCGCCTTACTTATGAGTTTAGCCGGTGCAGTATCTGCACAGTTTTCGGCTACGCTTACCGGTTATCCGTTGGTTACAACAGGTTGGATACTTGGGGGGTCATCTACTGCAATAGACAGTACGTTACGCCTAACTCCACCTTCAATGACACAGAACGGTTATGTTTATTACAATACACCAACTAACCTTACTACTTGCGGGCATTTTACAGTTGATTATGATTACAAAATAGTTGTTACTCCGGGTACTCCGGTTGCAGATGGTATAGCATTTTGGTATTTGAGTAATCCGCCGGTAACGGTGACCGGTGGTGGTGGTTGTGGCATTCCTAATAATGCAAATGGGTTGATACTTGTATTAGATACTTACGATAATAACAGTGCAGCAGGGCCGGACAACCCTTTGATTACATTGTTGGGTTATAATGGTACAATTCCGAGTTATGTTGAGGGCTCTACAACCGGTAGATTGGGAACTGTAGCAACCTTACAGACATATATTACGGATGGTACATGGCATCATGTAACGGTTGATTATACGTCAGGAAATATCAATGTATATGTCAACTATTCTACTACACCTATAATTACTGCTTATTACCCGATGAGCATCAATGGCTATTTTGGTTTCAGCTCAAGTACCGGTCTTTATTACAGTGATCAGAGAATTAAGAATGTGCATGTAGTTTCTACTGCGGTGTCTCCTCTGCCAACTGTAGTATCTCCGGTTAATTATTGTCAAGGTGCAACTGCAACTGCACTTACTGCGGGTGGAACAGGGCCATTCTATTGGTTTACTACAGATACAGCTACAGTTACTTCGTTGCCTGGTGCTCCTGTACCTAGTACAGCCACAACGGGTGTTACAACATATTATGTTCGTCAGGGTTCGGGTACTTGCATGAGTCCTCCCGATTCCATAAAAGTAGTTGTTGGTACACCTCCGGCTGCTCCGGTGCTCACCGGTCATAGCCCATATTGTACAGGCGAAACATTTATTCCATTTGTTGTAACAGGTGCTACAGGATCAATATCGTGGTATACTACACCGACAGGTGGTACTGCTAGTTCTACCCCTGCAACGGTTAATACAAGTGTAGCAGGTACTACTATTAATTGGATAACACAAACAGTATCAGGTTGTGAGAGTGTAAGGTCTTCTTTCACAACAGTTGTGCATGCCACACCACCAGCACCAACTCTTACCGGCACTGCAACATATTGTCAGTATCAGCCTTATACCGCACTTACTGCAACCGGAACCAATATATTATGGTACACTACCGCTACAGGTGGTACAGGTAGTGTTACGCAGCCATTGATAAATACTTCGCTGTCAGGAACAACAACGCTTTATGCTACACAAACTGACACGGGTTGTGAAAGCCCAAGAGCTGCATTTACAATAACAGTAAATCCTAAGCCGGCGAAACCAGTTGTAACACCACCGGTTTATTGCCAGCTTGATGTAGCTGCGCCATTGGTTGCCACAGGTACTAACCTATTGTGGTATGGTCCTGGTATTACAGGAGGTGCTTCCGCAACTCCGATTCCATCTACTGCTATTGCTCGCTTAGATACTTATTATGTTACACAGACTGTGTTAGGTTGCACGAGTGATAGTGCGCGTGACATTGTTACAGTAAAACCTAAACCAGCACCACCAGTTACTGCTGATACTTCTTATTGTCAGTTCTTTTTGGCACCACAGTTAACGGCTACAGGTAGTAATCTGTTATGGTATACATCTGTAGGTGGTACCGGTAGCAGTACTGCACCTACTCCGCCTACAACTACTCCGGGTAACACTACTTGGTTCGTCACACAAACTGTGAATGGCTGTATAAGTAATGCTGCCCCATTAACGGTTACTACTATTTTCTTACCGGTGTTTACCATAACACAAAGTAGACCTTATGTATGTCAGTTTGATACGCTAACACTTAGCTATACAGGTGGTACGCCAATAGGTGCAGGTTATACCTGGACATTGCCTGAAGGGGCATCGTTTGTAGGGACTGCGGGTAATTTACCGTCAGTTGTTGTGGCGTTCGATTCTTTGTATTCGCAAGATGTGGTTTTACGTATTGGTGATAATGCAAACAGATGTGCTAACTATGATACACTTCGTATCACTGTGTCTCCGGCACCAATAGTTGAGCCTTATATAAAGGAAAATATCTGCCTTGGTGATACTGTAGGACTGGCATTAAGTTCAAGATCAGACAATGCTGCTAATTATGTGTGGGATTTTGCTTCAGCTAATATCATTACCCATAGTTCTAACAGCGGTGGCCCGTATACCGTTAGTTGGTCAACACCGGGTGTGCATGTTATAAAAGTAACTGCAACTACTGTTGCCGGCTGTAAGAGTAAAACAATATCAGATACTGTGAATGTACATAAGCTACCGCTTGCTACATTCAGAAATATCAGCGGAGGACCATTGTGTCTTGAGGATAGTGTAGAGTTAAGAGCCGATTCTATTATCAGTTCTAATAACTACTCGTGGAGTCCGGTACATTTCTTTGTTGAGAATAGTAAGGGAGATGTATGGGGTAGAATTGAAACTCAGGGTTATGTAAAACTCAGGGTTACGGATCCTTTCGGCTGTTATGCATCAGATAGTACTTTGTTTAATCCTGATTATTGCTGCACGGTTTCCTTCCCATCGGCATTTACGCCAAATGGTGACGGTAAAAACGATAATTTCCGTCCAATTTATCAGGGATATCACAGGTTCCACAATTTTCGTATCATTAACAGGTGGGGACAAACCGTGTTTGAATCTACCAACAGTAATATGAGTTGGGATGGTAATTACAATGGTGTGCCACAGGATATGGGTGTGTACTACTATTTTGTTAAGTATGATTGTGGAGATAAAGAGCTTATTGCAAAGGGTGATGTTACCCTAATTAGGTAAGAGTGAATAGCATGAATTTGTTTGCAATGCCCTCATTTAGTGAGGGCATTGTTATTTAGGTTCATTGATAGAAATAAGAAAGCCCGAATCAGGAGATTCGGGCTTTCAGTAAATTATGTTTTGTTTATCTTAGTTCTGACTAGCGTTAAACTTCTTAACAGCTTCAGTAAGTTTTGGAACTATTTCCATTGCATCACCTAATACGCCATAGTCTGCTGCCTTGAAGAACGGAGCTTCAGGATCTTTATTGATAACAACAATTGTCTTAGAACCATTAACACCTGCAAGGTGCTGAATAGCACCTGAGATACCTATAGCTATGTAAAGATTAGGGCGGATAGTACCACCTGTTTGACCAACATGCTCACCATGCGGACGCCAGTGTGCATCAGCTACCGGACGGCTACAAGCTGTTGCCGCACCCAGTTCCTTTGCTAAATCTTCCAATACATGCCAGTTTTCAGGGCCCTTAAGACCGCGACCACCGGATACTACCAATTCAGCTTCAGACAAAGGTATTGCGCCTGATGCTTTGCTTACTTCCAATACCTTAACTGCGAAATCATTATCAGTAAGACCGGCTTCCATTTGTTCAACAGTTGCAGCGCCCTCTCCCTTAACCACAGGGAAAGTATTAGGCATCAATGATATTACTTTAGTATCGCTGGTAACAGTTACGAATGCAAATGCTTTACCGGAGAATACATTTTTTTTAACTGTAAAACCTTTAGAAAGGTCAGGGTAACCAACTGCACCGGCTACCAAGCCAGCCTGTAAACGAGCAGCTACACGCGGCATAACAGCCTTACCTGTAGTGTCATGCAAGCCAATGATTACTTTTGCACTTTCTTTCTGTGCAGCGGCTATCATTACTTTTGCATAAGCTTTTGAGCTAAAATTGTCAAGGCGAGCATCAGTAGTGTGTAATACTTTCTGAGCACCATAGGCACCCAGGCTCTGCATTTCACTTTCAGTTACATTACCCATAGCTACGGCAGTAACACCTGTACCCATTTCTTTTGCAATATGCGATGCATACAAAACTGCTTCCAGTGATTTTTTCTTGAAAACTCCTTGTGAATGCTCTACTAAAACAACTATCATAAAAATTGAGAATTAAAAGTAAAAAATTAAAATGGCCCTATTTTCAGTTATCATCTTTTCTTACTCTACTGCTTATTTTGCTATAAGCAACGGAGCAATTAGATAACTTTAGCTTCACTATGAAGTAGCTGTACCAGCTCGTCCATATTGTCTGCAGAGATCATTTTTACGCCACTCTTAGGTGCCGGCATTTCGTAAGCTGTAATGCTGCTGACAGCAGTAACAGCAGCACCTGCTACCACAGTAAGTGGTTTGGTACGAGCCGCCATGATGCCGCGCATATTTGGTATGCGTGCTTCTGCCACACCTTTCTGGCAAGAAATTACCAATGGTAATACGCAAGAGTCAGTTTCTTCGCCACCATCAATTTCACGTTTTACAGTGGCAACGTTACCTGCAATATCAATACTTGCAGCAAAACCAATGAAATTCATATCCAGTAACTCAGCAACCATAGCACCAACGCTACCATTGTTGTAGTCGATAGATTCTTTACCACAAAGAACTAAATCGTAATTGTGCGCTTTTGCATAATCAGCGATTTGTGCTGCAATAGAGTAAGGATCGTTACTGTCGGTATCTATACGTATAGCTTCGTCACCACCAAGCGCTAAAGCCTTGCGGATAACCGGCTCAGCATCAGCCTTGCCTACAGTTATCAGGTGCACAGCAGTTGCAGCACCACTTTCTTTCAATTCTAATGCCCTTACAAGTGCATACCACTCGTCATAAGGATTAATAATGAAGGTAACACCCTGAGTATTGAAAGTGGTGTTATTATCACTGAACGCTATTTTGGCCGTGGTATCCGGTACCTGGCTGATACAAACTAATATTTTCATTAAAATAGATTTGAACCTGTAAAATCGACTGCAAACCTACATAAAAAAGCGTAAATCAACATTGAAAATGACTGATTCAGAGCAGGAACCTGTAAATAGAATTGAATTTAACAATATAAATATATTGGGTAAGCTATATATTAGTGGAGATGCTACTAAAAGGCGTTTAATATTAAAATAGTTGAATGTATAAGGAGTAAGTATTACATTTTATAAGTAGCGGGACCAGAACTTTAAAAGTTAGGTTTGCAGCAGAAATGATTGTCTCATTTAGGTATTTATTTATGTGTAGAGTTAAAATACTATCTGAAAATATTTTTTTACTTTTTTGTAACATTTTTTGCTGAGTAGCGATTTATATACGAATGGACGTTAGAGCGTACAATATATGCGTACAGGAATGGTCAGATGCCCTTTTCCGCTTTGCCTGCAAATGCACGGGGAATGCTGATGATGCGCATGATGTTGTGCAAAATAGCTTTGAAGTTCTTTGGCAGAAAAAAAGTGAGGTAATGGATGGAAAAGCTAAAGCCTTTCTTTTTCAGGTTGCCTACAGGCAGTCGGTAGATAATTATAGGAGAAAGTCGCGGATCTCTTATACTGAAGCGCCGGAAGAAAGCTACACGCATTCTAATCCCGACCTGAAGAGGGTATTGGAACGAGCGTTGGCTCAGCTCGATGATCAGGCTCGGGCACTGGTACTGCTGAAGGATTATGAAGGGTATCGCTATGAAGAAATAGCGCAAATAACTGCCCTCTCGGAGTCACAGGTGAAAGTGTACCTGCATCGCGCACGCAAAACGCTCAAAGAATATTTAGTTAGTGTAGAACACGTGATATAATTATGATAACGCTGGATAACTACGAAGAATACATGATGATGTATGCTGACGGCGAGTTGCAACCGCAGGAAGAGCAGGCATTGCAGGCATTCCTCGCCTTGCACCCTCAGTTGCAGCGGGAAATGGATTTATACCAAAGTGCCAAGTTGGTGCCGGATGTTTCACAGGTATATAGTCAGAAGGATGGTTTACTGAAACCGATAGCAGAGAGTAAAATTATTGCTATACCTCGTTTCAGGGCTTATGGTATAGCTGCTGGTATAGCCGCTATTATAGTGTGTTCTGTATTTGCATTAAGGAACTATAATAACACTGACAACCAAGTGGCTCTGATTGTGCCGCATGATACTGCAGCAGTAACACAGCACGTTGCAAATGTGAACACTGTTGCGGCAACAAAAAGTGCAGATTCGGGGAGTGTCATAAACTGCAATCCTGTTGCAAGAACAGTAAACGAGCAGGGAAGGAAAAATGAGAAGAGTACGGTACATAATTCCATAATAAATAAAAAAGAGAACACCGGTATTGCTGTTATACAGAAGAATAAAAGGGATAAACAGCACACAGATATACCTGTTGAAAAATCATTATCAGCACAACCTGAATATATGGCAAGTCTTGCGCCTATCAAGTTGCAACAATTACCTGTAGAAAAAGTGAATCCGGGTTCGCAGCCGAAAGCCTCTTTGGCTATCTATGCGGTAACTACTATTGATAATGATGCAGCAAACCGTTCTTGGATTGATATACTGCCAATAGACGAAGACAAGAAAAAAAACCTAAACATAGCAACTACAGCAATTGTTGCCCGTTGTGAAAAAATAAATGAATTCAAAGAAAGCATTACCAGAAGAAGTTTGTCGTTAAGAATAGAGCACAAAAGTTTATTAGTATCATTTTAATCACATTCATAAACATCAATACAATGAAAAGTACATTTTGCACCATAGCCGCAGCGGTAGTATTATTACTAACCGGTAATGTGCAGGCTCAGACAGCAGTTAAAGACACCTCTAAGAAGCATACAATAACGATATCTAATGAGGGGATTTTTCTAACTAATTCAGATACTTCGAAGGCTGCAAAAGCGAAGCTGGACAATAAAATCTGGACTACTAATGTTGTCATGGATTTGGGGACAAATTTCCTGGTGGACAACACCAACTACAATGACCCGGGAGTAAACAGCTATCTGAGTCACATACCAGAAACCAAAAGGAATGCAGATCTTTTCAGCCTCAGGCAGAGTAAGTCAATTAATGTAAACCTATACTGGTTACGTTCATTCAAGGCATTGAATACAAAGAATCAGCGGATCATTATTTCTTCGGGTTTAGGATTGCAGTTGTATAATTTCCGTTTCGATAATAACATCACTTACACCCGCAATCCATCATCTGTAATCATAGATACAATAGGTTTTACTAAGAACAAGTTGGGTCTTGATTACTTGAATGTTCCATTGATGGTTACCTTTAAAACGCGTATACACCAGTCTGCAAGTGGGAAAAAAGGTTTATGGTTAGTCTATGGTGCAGGTATAACAGCAGGTTATAACATTTCGACATGGACAAAACAAAAATCTGCTGAGCGCGGTAAGGTGAAAATGCATGATGATTTCAACTTCAATAGTTTCAATAGTTGTGTGACAGCTGAAATTGGTATTGATAGCATTATTCGTTTGTATGGCTCTTATCAACTAACATCATTATACAACAATGGTATTGATCAACATCCTGTTTCTATTGGCATAAAAATACTCGGTATTTAAGCAGCCCCATTTATCTTTTCACCACCTCTAGTTATTAAGCCTGCCCTTGTTGGGTGGGCTTTTTATGTATTATTTAGCAAAGTTGTTCTTACCCGATTATAGACGTGAATAAAATTAACATTGCTGCGACCAAGGATAGCTCTATGCCCCCAAGAATAAGACCAGCTAATGCGAGTCCGGTTAGGGTATGTCTT
>CANGMZ010000085.1 GCA_947454715.1 Chitinophagaceae bacterium | reverse complement strand
TGTCATTTTAATTGCCCCTCACACCACCTCCCCATTTACATCAGTAGTCAGCACATCGCTCATATAATCGAAGAAAGGGCGCATGGCTTTAAAGGTGTTGTTGGCTTGTTCTAAAAAGGAGTTGCTGGCTGTATCTTTATCGGTAAATGGGCGAATGAGCAGGAACTGTTTATAGCGGAGCAAGTCTATGGCTTCGTTAGTTGGGTCAAAGCCTTTGGGAGCTGTTTTGAGTTGCTCGCCTTGTAGGGTGCCGAAGGTTTCTTTAAATGATTTGCTGTTGAGTATTTTACGCAGTGGGGCAGGGTCGTAGCTGATATCGTCTCTTATGCGTTTCAAATCACTGGTATTGGGTGCCCAGAAGCCGCCTGCAATAAAGCTGTTGCCCGGTTCTATATGGAAATAATAACCACCCCTGCGTTGTTTGGTGGCACGGGTAAAACTGCCGCTCCAGTTGTTTTTATAGGGTGTTTTGTCTTTTGAAAAGCGGGTGTCACGATATATGCGGTGCAGGCTTTTCTTTCCTGATGGAGTTTCTATCAGGTCATGACTGCTCATGGCAGTGAGCAAGCTACCTGCAAAGGTTTCTATATAAGATTGTTGTGTGGCAAACGCCTCTTTATGCGCATTGAACCAATCGCGATTATTGTTCTGTTTCAGTTCCAGCAAGAAAGTAAGTGCAGATGCGGGTATGGTCGTTTGTGGCATATTTTATTCGCTAAAGGTTGAAAAGATAAAAGCTGCCCGAGGACAGCTTTTATCTTTTATATGAAATCCCCAATGGAGACTCTCTACTCTCTACTAAAGATGAATTGCTTCACCCAAAGCTACTTCAATAGCATCCTTAACACTTTCACTCATTGTTGGGTGTGGGTGAATGCTATCCAATACTTCATGCCAAGTAGTTTCTAATTTACGAGCAACTACAGTTTCAATGATGGTTTCAGTTACGTTAGCACCAATCATGTGCGTACCCAACCATTCGCCATATTTAGCATCGAAGATAACTTTTACGAAACCTTCTGTTGCACCTGAAGCACTTGCCTTACCAGATGCAGAGAATGGGAATTTACCCACCTTGATTTCATAACCAGCTTCTTTAGCTTGCTTTTCAGTCATGCCTACGCTAGCAACTTCAGGAGAGCAATAAGTACAGCCCGGTACATTACCATAATCCAATGGTTCCGGCATGTGCTTGTACTTACCTTCGCCGAATGCAATAGCTTCAACACAGATGATAGCACCCTTAGATGCTACGTGTGCCAATGCCTGACCCGGAGTGATATCACCGATTGCATAGATACCAGCTGCAGTTGTTTTGTAGAACTTATCAACAGTAACTTTACCCTTATCAGTAGCTACGCCGGCTGCTTCCAGACCTACGTTCTCGATATTAGCAACGATACCTGCTGCGCTCAATACTACATCAGCTTCCAATATAACTTCGCCATCAGCAGTTTTTACTGTAGCCTTAACACCTGCGCCGGTAGTATCTACCTTTTCTACAGATGCATTGGTCATGATAGTGATGCCTTTCTTTTTGAAGCTCTTTTCGAGTTCTTTAGAAACATCTTCGTCTTCAACAGGCACTATTCGTGGCATAAATTCCACGATAGTCACCTTACAGCCCATAGCATTGTAGAAGTAAGCGAACTCAACGCCTATTGCGCCGGAACCTACTACTATCATTGTCTTAGGCATTTCAGGCAATACCATTGCTTCGCGGTAGCCGATTACTTTCTTACCATCAATAGGTAAGTTAGGTAACTGGCGGCTGCGTGCACCTGTAGCCAATATTGTATGTTTAGCCTGCAAAACGGTAACCTTACCATCTGCACCTGTAACTTCTACTTCTTTTTTAGCATTCAGCTTACCCATGCCCATGATCACATCGATCTTGTTCTTTTTCATGAGGAACTGAACACCCTTGCTCATTTTGTCAGCTACACCGCGGCTGCGCTTTACTACAGCACCGAAATCAGCTTTGAAACCAGCTGCTTCAATACCATAATCTGCTGCATGAGAGAAACTCTCCATTACGCTGGCACTCTTCAAAAGCGCCTTTGTAGGAATACAACCCCAGTTCAGACAAACGCCACCCAGGCTTTCTTTTTCTACTACTGCAGTTTTTAAACCTAATTGAGATGCGCGAATGGCGGCTACATATCCGCCCGGTCCGCTACCTATTACGATTACATCGTATGCCATAAAAGGAAGTGATTTTAAAATTAGTTTGTTCTTTGTACCTACAAATGTAGTAAAACTTTGGTTTGGGTTTATTAAATTGGAATAACATTGATTCGTTACCGGGTTATTGGTAGCTGAATGTGGATATGTTTTGTCATATTTTGTGTTCTTTTTATTGAAAAAAAATGTTACTGTTATTTTATTTACTGAAAACAAGTAATATATTTTAATATTACTATACATTTGTCGCTAAAAACTAAATTTCCAAAGTCCGATGCGTCATTTTTTACTTACGGCTGTAGTTTTATTATTTCTATCTGCTTCAGCAAAAGCCCAATGCGACCCAGTACTCTTGAATGACAGTATGCAATATGTTCTTGACAATGTTGTTCATACCACTGTAACCGTAGGAAATACTGTATATATAGGTGGTGATTTTTCGATGATCGGGCAAAAAACAGGACATTTTATTTGTTTAGATACTACCTCAGGAAAAACGATACAACGTGGCACATGGCCAAGAACTGATGGTACAGTTTGCAAAGCAATAGCTGATGGCGCAGGTGGTTGGATAATAGGCGGACAGTTTTCCATGGTGGGTGACTCAGTAAGAAATAATATTGCCCGGATAGATGCGAATGGTCATGTAACCGGTTTCAATCCAAATGCGAATGATGGGGTAATGGCATTATTGCTTAATGGCACAACACTTTATGTTGGTGGAATGTTTACTAACATTGGGGGTGTTACCAGAAACAGAATTGCAGCTATAAATATGTCGACTTCCACTGCTACAGCTTGGAATCCTAACGTAAATGATAAAGTAAGAGATATCTATTTGTATAATACTCGATTGTATGTAGGAGGCAATTTTACAACTGTTGGAGGTAATACCCGCAATTATCTTGCAGCGCTTAACATGACAACAGGCAATGCAGATAGTTGGAATGCTAATTTGACAACCTACCCGGGCTATTTCGTTTCTAATATCACCGGAGCTACAGGTAAATTATATATAGGTGGTAGGTTCGATATGGTCAATGGTATTTTTCACCAATGCGCAAGTGCGATTGATACAGGAACTATGATGCCCGATAGCTGGGATCCATCTGTTGGTGATTCAGTAAATAGAATCATTATTAATGGTACTACCGCATATATAGCCGGTGGTTTTCATAGTTTAGGTTCAGTTACAAGGCATGGTATTGGTGAGGTAAGTCTTACTACTGGTCTTGCTACCGCTTTTAATCCTTCAACTTCTTATTACACAACTGTATCAGATATGGTGATGGTGGGTAACAGGTTGTTTGTGGGTGGAAAATTCGATTATCTGGGAAGTGGTTCGAAATACAATATCGGTAGCATAATGATTCCATCGGGCGTTGTGACTACCTGGACAGGTGATGCAGACGCACGAGTAAACACCTTAGGAATAAGTAATGGCAAATTGTTTGCAGGTGGTGAATTTTCTATGATGGGCAGTAAACACAGGTCTTATGCTGCTGCTATAGATGTTTTGGCAGATACCATCACAGCATGGGACCCTAACGCCAATGGTCCTGTAAATGCTATTGCAGTAGGCCCTTCAGCGATATATATTGGTGGTGCATTTTCTTCAGCAGGAGGATTAGGAAATTCAGGTATTGCATCTGTAGACCTATTGAATGGCAATGCTACTCCGGGTTTTAACTGTAGCGTTACTTGGGGGTATATATATCAGCCACCAACTATTAATACAATATTATACTTAGGCGGAACGCTTTATTTCGGTGGAGTTTTTGATTATGTAAATGGTAGTAACCGTAACAATATTGCTGCGGTGAATGGGACATCAGGATTTGTTACTACATGGAATCCTAACCCATCGTATTCTTATGGGTACGCTTTAGGCGTTACCAAATTGGTAGAATATGGTGGCACTATATTGTTGGGTGGCAACTTTAATTCATTAGTAGTGGGTGGTGCCACAAGAAGTAATTTCGTTGCACTAAATGCCATGACCGGAAATGCTACTCCTTGGAATCCTTCCCCGGATGGTGCAATAACTACTTTAAAAGTAAAAGACAATACACTTTTTGTAGGTGGGAGTTTCAGTTATTTTGGTGGGGTTTTTGCACCACGTTTAGCTAGGGTAAATCTAACTTCATTGGAGACTAATAGCTGGTCTCCATATCCAAATGGTTCAGTCAAAACGATAGTACCTTTTGAAAATATCGCTTTTATTGCCGGTGATTTTTCTTCTATTAACGGAGTAGGGAGGCAATATGTAGCTACAGTAGATACTATTTCTAATTCACCGGGTACATGGAACCCTGCTCCGGGATATTACTATGGTGGAGGAACAGTAAATGACATAGTAATTGCTGGTTCTAAATTGTTTGTTTCCGGTAGTTATTATGATATCAGTGGGCAGAGTAATTATCATTTTTTCAATGGTTATCGCATATTGGCTGTTGCAGATAGCATTAGTATTAGTGGTAACAGTGTCGTTTGTGCAGGTACTCCGGTTACCTATACTGCATCAACAAATGTTATAGGGGGTACCTATCGTTGGCATGTGAATGGTGTGCCAGCAGGTACAGGAAGCAGTTACACGTATACCCCTGCAAATGGTGATATCGTAATGTGTACAGGTTATATTCCTACTGGTAGTTGCTATACTACAGACTCTGCTCAAAGCAATGTGATTACAATGGCTGTTACCCCTTATGTAACGCCAATAGTGTCTATAACTGGTCCTTCAACTGTTTGTGCTGGTGTCGTAGTTACAGATACTGTACATACAA
Source organism: Chitinophagaceae bacterium (assembly GCA_947454715.1). Taxonomy (GTDB): domain Bacteria; phylum Bacteroidota; class Bacteroidia; order Chitinophagales; family Chitinophagaceae; genus Flavipsychrobacter. The sequence continues at coordinate 9,237 of CANGMZ010000085.1, read as the reverse complement.
ATGTAATGGGTGGCACATATCAATGGCTGGTAAATGGTGTCAATGCCGGAACTGCTGATACGTTTATTTATACACCTACGCATGGTGATCATATTATTTGCACTTTTACTGCTCCGGTAGGTTGTTATAGCCCTGCTGCTGTAAACAGTAATACAGTCACAATGACAGTAAATCCAAATCTCGATCCGCTTACCGGTGTAACCGTAGCTGCGACTACTGTTTGTGCAGGTGTTCCGGTAACTTACCATGCACATGGTATCAATAGCCTTCATTATCAGTGGGTTGTAAATGGTGTAAATGCAGGTACGGATGATAGCTCTTATACCTATATGCCTGTAAACGGAGATATGGTGCATTGTTTTGCAACTGCTCCGGTTGGTGGTTGTTATATTACCAACCCCGATAGCACTGGCAATATTGTCATGACAGTTATTTCAGATACCATACCGGTAATTAATATTTCCGGTAATAACTCTATTTGCGTAGGAAGTGCAGATACATTCCATCTGACTTCAAATATTACTGGAGCCACCTATCAGTGGTTTGTAAATGGTACTGGTGTTGCAACAACTACAAGCTATAGCTACACTCCTGCAAACGGTGATAATGTAAAATGTATACTTACTGTGCCTGTTACAGGTTGCTATGTGCCAATGACTGATACCAGCAATATTATTGCCATTACTGTTCACCCGAATATAGCTCCACTTACCACAATAACGGCCGATGCTACTACCTTGTGCGGTGGAACAAATGTTCATCTCAATTGCCTGAGTACGATTACAGGTGGTAGCTATCAATGGACCGTTAATGGCTTTAATTTTGGTGCAGGTTTATCTACTTATACATATATGCCGGCAAACGGTGATCAGATATTGTGTTATGTTACTGCCCCTGTAGGCGGTTGTTATACTCAGAACGCTGATACGAGCAACACATTGGCTTTGACTGTGACACCAAGTATTATGCCTACGATTGTGGTAAATGGTCCAGGGACTATTGTGCCGGGATACACAGTAACTATAACTGCAACCGTAAGTAATGCCGGAAGTACATACTTGATTACCTGGTATAAGAATGGTGTAATTTTTAATACATCTAGTGTGCCTTCTGCGAGTTATGTAAAAAGCACAAGTGTAATAGATACGATTACAGCAAAAATTACCTCATTATCTGCCGGTTGTTATGATACAGGTTATGCTAACACTATATATGTTTATGGGAGTTTAGGTGTAAATGATTTGTCGCATGCAGGTGAAATATCTGCTTACCCCAATCCGTTCAATACAGCAATTACGGTAAAGGGTATGATAGAAAATGACAAAATGATTGTTTCTGATATGATGGGGCGTAAGATTTATGAAGCAATCTGTAAAGGTAATACTGAGCAACAATTACAAATTAATGATGTAGCATCCGGAACATATTTACTCCATGTTACTGATCGTAACGGTAATCCGAAAGCAAATATCAAGTTGCAAAAGTTATAATATATATATTATAAATACAACAAGAGAGGCAACCGAGCGGTTGCCTCTCTTGTTGTATTTATACTTATCCACATTAATTAACCCCACCTAACCTATTTATATACTTGTACTTATCTCACTCTTACCCGTTTTTTTGTTGATATCTTTATTTGAAGAATGTTTTCCTGCAATGCATCTTTGTTCTGGGTATATATTTATTATAAAAATGCATCTGTGTTTGCCGTTTTATTGCAGATATAATGCAAAAAACAGAATGTAGGTGTCAGTAGGGTGAAAGTGGGTGTTTTCGGGTGTTTTGAGGAGATTTAACTAATTGATTGTCAATTGTGTTTTTCTGAAAATCTCCACTTTTATATTTTTTCATCAATTGGGTGGTTGTTGCATAATCCTCATGTAGTATCACATAGTCGCATTCTTCTCCGTTCCCCCATTTTTATTATCTTTGTCACTCATTGATACTCTATAATATTATATGCCGAAATTAGCTACCACATCAAAGTCTGAAAGGTTATCGTTTGAAGAGTTTAAAAATGAAGCGTTGGCTGATTACCGCATGGCGGTTGCCAGCAGAGAAGCCAGTCTGATAGGTCGCCGTGAGGTACTTACCGGAAAGGCTAAATTCGGTATTTTCGGAGATGGAAAAGAGCTGGCACAGATAGCTGCTGCAAAATGTTTCCTGCCGGGTGATATTCGCAGTGGTTATTATCGCGACCAAACCCTCATGTTTGCTACAGGCATGAGCGATATACAAAAATTCTTTGCTCAGTTATACGCTGATCCTGATATTAATAACGAACCTGCTACCTCAGGCAGAATGATGAATGGTCACTACGGTACTCGCTGGCTTGATGAGAACGGGGACTGGAAAGACCTGATGAAGGAGCCGCAGTCGAGCAGTGATATATCACCTACTGCTGGTCAGATGGTGCGTGCGCTTGGTTTGGCTTGTGCCTCTAAGATGTATCGTAATGTTGATGTTACACAGCAGGGGTTTGAGAAATTTACCAATAAAGGTAATGAAGTGGTATTCTGTACCATTGGTGATGCGTCTACATCCGAGGGTTTATTCTGGGAGACCATCAACGCTGCCGGTGTACTTCAGGTGCCATTAGCAGTTTTTGTTTGGGACGATGGCTATGGTATCTCTGTACCACGTAAATACCAGACAACTAAAAATTCTATTTCAGATGCCCTCGCAGGTATGCAATGGGATGATAATAAAGGTGGTGTAAATATTTATACTGTTAAGGGATGGGATTATGCCGGCCTTATGGATACAGTACAAAAGGGTATAGACCGTGTGCGTGAAACGCATATCCCGGCTATATTCCATGTGCAGGAGGTAACCCAACCTCAGGGGCACTCAACTTCAGGTTCGCATGAGCGGTACAAGAACAAGGAGCGTCTGGAGTGGGAGAAAGAGATGGATTGCATTGTGAAAATGAAGCAGTTCTTGCTCGATAATCATATTGCAGATGATGCAGAAATTAGTGCTATAGAAGATGATGCTAAGGCAGAAGCTCGTGCAGCAAAACAAAGAGCATGGGAGGCTTTCCTTGCACCTATACGTGCACAAATAGAGCAGGCAACTGCATTGTGTAATCAGGCAGTATATGAAGCCGGAGCCAATGGCGAAACTGTAGCTGCTGCCGTTCGCGAGCTTAACTCACTGAAGGAGCCGATACGTAAAGATGTGATGCAGACCGTTAGAAAGGTACTGGCACTCTGCACAGGTGGCGATGCAACAAGAAACCTCAATAATTTCTACGAAACAATTAAGGCTGATAATAAAGCTAAGTTCTCATCACACCTGCACAGTCAAAGCGCACTCAATGCCATGAATGTAAAGGAAGTGCCTGCTGAGTATGAAGGAGAACCTTTGTCGCTTAATGGTTATGAGGTCCTGAATAAATTCTTTGATCACACATTTGCTACCAACCCTGCAGTAGTTGCTTTTGGTGAAGACTTGGGTAAGATAGGCGATGTGAATCAAGGGTTTGCAGGTTTACAAGAAAAATATGGTGAGCACCGTATCTCTGATACAGGCATTCGTGAGGCTACAATCATAGGTCAGGGATTGGGTATGGCTATGCGTGGTCTTCGCCCGATTGCTGAAATTCAATACCTCGATTATCTGCTTTATGGCTTACAACCACTTAGTGATGATGTGGCTACCATGCAGTATCGTACACGTGGCGGACAGAAATGCCCGATTATTGTGCGTACCAGAGGTCACAGATTGGAAGGTGTTTGGCATAGTGGCTCACCTATGGGTATGATCATCAACTCCATAAGAGGTATGTATCTATGTGTGCCACGTAATATGACACAGGCAGCAGGTATGTATAATACCCTTTTGCGCAGCGATGAGCCAGCCATTGTTGTTGAGTGCCTCAATGGTTACCGTTTAAAAGAAAGAGTACCAAGCAATTTGGTTGACTTCTCTGTTCCATTTGGAATTCCGGAAGTGATCAGAGAGGGTAGTGATATCACTATCGTTTCTTATGGTTCTACATTACGTATCATAGAAGATGCTATCGTAAACTATCTGGAACCTCAGGGTATTAGTTGCGAAGTAATAGATGTACGCACTTTATTGCCTTTCGATGTGAACTATATGATTGTGGAGTCCCTAAAGAAGACAAACCGTATAGTATTTATAGATGAAGACGTTCCGGGTGGAGCAAGTGCATATATGTTCCAGCAAGTAATGGAAAAACAAGGTGGTTTCCGTTGGTTAGATGTTGCTCCGCGCACCATTACTGCTCAGGCTCACCGTCCTGCGTATGCTACAGATGGCGACTATTTCTCTAAGCCGAATGCAGAAGATATTGCCGCAGTATTAGAAGATATGATGAGAGAATAAACTGAGAATTATTATTGATAAACGATATAACCCACGGTAGCTGCCGTGGGTTATAAAATTAAGGTCATTCCTGTGTAAGTAGCTGCCGGTTTCAATTAAATACAGATCAATAATATGATACATAAAATAGAGATCAACGAGTTTATTGAACTGTCAAAAAGCTTTACTGTGCTCGATGTGCGGAGCCCGGGTGAATATGCCCACGCACATATTCCACAAGCATATAGTCTACCATTATTTACTGATGATGAGCGCAAGGTTGTAGGTACGGCCTACAAACAACAGAGTAAACAAGATGCAGTGAAAATTGGTCTTGACTATTTTGGTGTGAAGATGCGCAAAATGGTAGAAGAGGTAGAAGCCTTGCAAGCCGAATTGAAAAAATCTGAAGAAAGAACAGTAATTGTGCATTGTTGGCGGGGTGGTATGCGCAGTGGCGGTGTCGCGTGGTTATTAGATCTTTATGGGTTTAAAGTGTATCAGTTGATAGGTGGTTATAAGGCTTACAGAAATTGGGCACTTGCTCAGTTCAGTAAAGAGTATCCTATCAATGTTTTAGGAGGTTACACCGGTTCCGGAAAAACGGAAGTGCTTCATGAACTAAAAAAATCAGGAGCGCATATTTTAGATATAGAAGCTATAGCTTGTCATAAAGGATCAGCCTTTGGCGGGTTTGGTATGGTGCAACCATCGCAGGAAATGTTTGAGAATACTTTAGCACTACAGTTGGCAGGTATTGATGCTACAGAGGAGAATAGAATATGGGTAGAGGACGAGAGCAGACGAATAGGTGATGTGAACTTACCGGCTATATTTTTTAATACTATGCAGTTGGCTCCGCTCTATTTTGTTGATATACCTTTCAACGAGCGATTAACACATATTGTTAGTGCATACAGCAAGCATAAGAAGGAGGAATTGGTGAATGCCATCATCAGGATACAGAAACGTCTTGGTGGTCAGGATACAAAGAGTGCCATTAATGCATTGTTGGAAAATGACTACAAAAGCAGCTTTGGCATATTACTTCGATATTACGATAAGCACTATGGTAAAAGCCTCGTTACTCGTGAGAAGTCTGGAATACCGTTACATCAAATCTCATTAGCAACAGTAGATGCTGTTGCTAATAGTCGTCATTTGGTACATTAAGATACCTCATCTTTAATTTTTCTACTTAAATATTAATCTACAAATATGGAATCAGCTGACATAAAACTAACCAAATATTCTCGTGGTACAGGTTGCGGATGTAAAATAGCACCTGCGGTATTGCAGGAGATATTAAAGACTGACATTGTTTATGCAGCAGATGAAAAGCTACTGGTAGGTAATGCTACCAACGATGATGCCGCGGCCTATGATATAGGTAATGGTATGGCATTAATAGCCACCAATGATTTTTTCTCCCCAATAGTTGATGATGCATATAATTTTGGTCGTATTGCGGCCGCCAATGCTATCAGTGATGTGTATGCAATGGGGGGCAAACCATTGATGGCTACTGCAATATTGGGGTGGCCGGTTGATACTTTACCCGTGGCTTTGGCACAGCAAGTGCTGGAGGGCGCAAGAGCCATTTGTGCAGCAGCGGGAATCCCATTAGCGGGCGGGCATAGTATAGATACGGTAGAGCCTGTTTTTGGATTGTCGGTTAATGGATTGTGTCCGATTGCAAATCTGAAACAAAACAATACGGCTAGAGAGGGTGACCTATTATTTATTACTAAACCAATTGGTGCCGGAATAATGGCTACTGCACAGAAAAAAGGGTTGTTGAGTAACGATCATTGTGAACTCCTTATTACACAGTTGACAGAACTAAATAGTATAGGAGCTCAGCTTGGTAAGTTGGCGGGTGTTACTGCCATGACCGATGTCACCGGTTTTGGTCTTGCAGGGCACTTAATAGAGATGGCAGAAGGTGCAGGTTTATCTGCTGAGTTGAATTACCATCAACTACCTATCATGAATTTTGCAAAGGACTATCTGGCACAACGAGCGATACCTGATGCTACCTATCGCAACTGGAATGGTTATGGTAGTAAGATACATTTCGAGAGTGGGGTAGATGTGATGGAGGCATTCAGTATCTTACCCGATCCGCAGACAAATGGTGGTTTGTTGATTGCTGTAAACCCAGATAATGCAAATGCAGTAACTGACCTGTTAACAGCTGAAGGATATCATGCGTTCATTACACCTATTGGTAGGTTTATTGCCAAGGGAGATAAGGCCGTAGTTGTAAAAGCATAATTACTATTCTATAAAAAATCAGGTCGCTACATTTTAAGTGTGGCGACCTGATTTATAAAAGCAATTCTTAATTTATTACTCTTTCACTAAACGCTGAACAATTTTCTCGTTGCCTTGGGTAAACTCTACCATGTAGATACCGGAAGCAAAATTGCTCAATGGTAAACTAACATTGCCGTTTTGTTTTACTCCAAGTTGTTCTGAATAAACGCTTACTCCGCTCATATCCAATACACGTACACTTATCTTCTCCTTGCTGCCTGAAGTAAAGCTAATCTTCACATCTTCAGTTGTTGGGTTTGGTGTCATGGTTACATGTAATGCTGTATTCGTGACGCTTACAGGTTTCATTGCTAATTCAAAGCGGTTGTCACCTTGGGTCGCTTTATCATCGGTAATAGCGAATTTGTATTCAGTACCTGTAGATAGTTCAATTGACTTGTTCAGGAATTTGTCGTGCAGGTAAAGACTACCGCCATTTGGCACCGCAATGTTATCTGCTTTGATAATGAAGTTTTGCTTGTAGGCGCTGCCAATACCCAGTGGGATAATTTTTTCCGCAGAGTAAGGACGAGCATCAATAGCCAGTTTGCGTGCATCGTCAGTGATACTATAGAACTTGAAGTCTGTGCTGACGATTTTTACGGCATCTAGTTTTGTATCATTACTATCAGTAGCATCATTACTAAACCTGATACGTAGCATATCCCAAAGGTTATTATCTGTATCGTATATGCTCAGTGTTGTTTGATTTGCTGATTGCTTGAATAGGTAATTGTTTGCGCTGGCACCTTTATCTGACTCTGTGAAGTTCAGAGTAGCCCCATTGTGTTCAGCCTGAACCTGAAATGCTCCATAGGCAGGTAGGTAATATGGTGTGCCATCTATATCTACCGCTACATAGTTGCCACCACCTGCTAATCTAGGACTCCAAACATAGAAAGATGATCCGATAATCTGATTTGCATTTTTTGCATTGAAAAGGATAGTGCCTATGTCAACAGGTGATGCATAAGGGTTACCTATCATGTTGAATGATTGATGCGTTGGATTAGTTACACCTTTAGTTAAAGTAATTGTTTGAGGACCTTGATTTACTGTGCCGGACATCTTAACTGTTGTGGCTGATGGCGTGTATGTTCCCCAAGTTGGTAAGATACCTTCTCCTTTAGCACCTCTGAAGAATAGGCGTATACCTTGGTATGGCTGGAACTGGTTGCTATCTGCCGCTGAAGCATTGATCTTTGTGAACGCTTTCCATCCCGGATCATAACTTAGGGTGTCATTACCTGATCTAGGATCAAACCTGAATGATGATGGCGCATTTGTTGCTGTAGGCTGGAATCCGTTTGCGGCACCACCAACACCTGTGATGTCTATGAATTGCTGCATTTGACTCAAAGATATCGGGCTGCTGAATGGATGACTCCAAAAACGGAATCTACGGTAACCTCCTGCAATGTATTGATCTACTTTTACCTTGCCTGATATTGCAGCACCTGATGAAGGTATAGGTGCAATACGTGCAGTTGACAAAGCATCAACAGATGTTAGTTCGAGACTATCATTAGTTGCCAAAGTACCCGAGCTGAGGTACAATGCAGTACTTATCATTAATCTGGAGCCGGTATCTATTGTAGCTCCTGATGTATTGTTGAGGTCAAGATTACTTACAGTACCAATACCCTTGATAGTTTGGTTTGTTGTACCATTGAGCATAACCTTACCTGCTCCTGATATTGTACCATTATTGCGTAATGCCCCTCTAATATGCAGTATTGCTGCATTGTTAATTGTAAGGATGGCACCGGCAGCTAATGTAATATTGTTTGCTGTTCCGGTATCTGATGCTGAGATAGTAGGTATATATGTTGCACCTGTTGGGATGGTAACATCACTAGTGACTACAGGAACTGTTCCACACGTCCAGTTACTTGCAGTATTCCAGTCATTGAGATGACCAGCAGTACCACCAATCCATTGCATAGGTATTGGATTGACGTATGCAACAGTATCTATCAAAGTAGTACAAATAAGATTGTATGCATTGATCAATGTATAATTGTGTGTGGTCGATACAGTTCCGGTGTTGATAGTATAAATGCCTGCGCCCGTTATGGTTGCATTTATGTCTGATCCGCTGTCTACTTTATAAGTGATAGACACTCCCGGAGTACCTGAAATAATAATGTCTGTAGCATTGCCGATGCAAGGTGCTATGGCAGATGTGATAGCTGCAACAGGTTTTGCATAAACAGAAATGGTAACCGGATATGACGAGGTGCTGTAACAAGTGCCGTTTGACACGGAAACGACACCATTGAATGAACCCGGAGTACCAGCCGTTGGTATAGCAATATTTAGTGTAGAAGGAGTTAATGCTGCTCCTGATACATTCGAGAAACCGGCAGATATAGCTGTAGTGTCCCAAGTGATACTATATAACGTTGGTGTACCTGATGACACTGTATACGATATTGTAGTATTAGCGGTTGGTTGACATACAGAAGGCGTTGCTCCCAATGCAATAGTTGGTCCACCTGTAACGGTAATTGTAACTGAAGGTCCGCTTAAAACTGATGAGCAGCCAGCAGCTGATGTTGCGCTTGTTACATTATAAACTGA
>CANGMZ010000084.1 GCA_947454715.1 Chitinophagaceae bacterium | reverse complement strand
TTTGTTACCATTCTCATCGTCTTCTACCTGCGCAAACGCACGTGTGAGACCTGCAATTACAGTTAAAAAAAAGACTATAGCGGTAAATGCTACTATTTTTCTACTTTTATTCATCGAAAGAGAGGGGAATAATGAGTTTCAAATATACGTCAAACACGCTAAAAAAACTGGAAGAGCTTTTTGAAGAGGCCCGTTACGTAATTCGTTTCGAGAAAGGCAACTTCAATAGTGGCTATTGTGTACTCGAAGAAAAGAGAGTTGTAGTCATCAACAAGTTCTTTAATGTGGAGGGCAGAATCAATGCCCTGCTAGAAATACTGCAATCGCTTGTAATCAATGAAGACGAGCTGAGCGGGGAAATGCTCAAATGGTACAGGCAACTGAAAGAGCAGCCTGACTTTGGCAAACCTGATTCTGTACAAACACAAATGGATTTATAATTGTGAAAATAACATTCTTAGGTACAGGTACTTCTCAAGGTGTTCCTATTATAGGTTGCCATTGTGAGGTATGTACTTCTACCAATAAAAAAGACAATAGACTGAGGAGTGCTATACTCATAGAAACCCCTCAGGCGAATATTGTTATAGATACGGGTCCCGATTTTCGCTATCAGATGCTACGTGCTAAAGTGGAAAAGCTGGATGCAATTATATTTACCCACAGCCATAAAGACCATGTAGCCGGGCTTGATGATGTGCGCGCCTATAACTACATTCAAAGAAAGGCAATGCCTATATATGCCACTCTTGAAACACAGGCTGTGCTAAAAAAGGATTTCAGCTATGTATTTGATAATCCTAATTACCCGGGCATACCCCAATTAGATCTGATTACCATATCTGGGGACCAACCATTCAATATAAATGGATTGGAAATAATACCGATAAAGGTGACACACTACCAAATGGAAGTACTTGGTTTCAGAATAGGAAACTTCACTTATATAACAGACGCCAACCACATAACTAACGAAGAGCTTGCAAAAGCAGATGGCAGCGAAGCAATAGTACTTACCGCATTGCGACATGAAAAGCATCCGTCTCACTTCACATTGGCAGAATCTATTGAAATAGCTCAGTCATTAAATGTTGGGCAAACCTACTTTACACATGTCAGTCACCAACTGGGACTACATGATCTAATCAACGAAACGCTACCGACCAATATGCAGTTGGCTTATGATGGTTTGGAGCTCAACTTCTGACAACCGACTTTTATTATCTTATTTTTGCCTTTTGATTTTTTGAATAAATAATATGGAATATAATTTCTCCGAGATAGAACGGAACTGGAAACAATACTGGAACGACAACAAAGTATATAAGGTAGAGAACCCGGCACCGGGCACTGCCACAAAACCTAAGTATTACATACTCGACATGTTCCCCTACCCAAGCGGTGCGGGATTGCACGTTGGCCATCCGCTCGGTTACATTGCTTCAGATATCTATGCACGTTATAAAAAACTATGTGGTTATAATGTATTGCACCCAATGGGGTTTGATGCATTCGGGTTGCCGGCAGAGCAATATGCGATGGAAACCGGACAACACCCTGCAGTAACTACAGAAAAAAATATTGCCCGCTATCGTGAGCAACTGGACAATATAGGTTTTTGCTATGACTGGGACCGCGCGGTGCGCACCAGCGATGCAGACTATTATAAATGGACGCAGTGGATATTTCTGCAACTATTCCATAGCTGGTATGACCGCACTGCCGACAAGGCTAAACCACTTGCTGATCTTATCGCCATTTTTGAACTGGAGGGTAATATCAATGTGCCATGCCCGGGAGATGAAACTATATCCTTTACCCATGAACAATGGGGCGCATACTCAGAAAAAGAGAAGCGTGCTGTATTGATGAACTACCGTATTGCTTATCAGGGCTACGCTCAGGTGTGGTGGTGCGAAGCATTGGGAACAGTATTGGCTAATGACGAAGTAGTGAATGGTGTAAGTGAGCGTGGCGGGCACCCTGTGGAGCGCAAGAATATGCGCCAGTGGTTCTTACGTATCACTGAGTTTGCAGAAAGGCTACTCAACTCACTGGATACGCTTGACTGGACCGATGCCATGAAGGAAATGCAGCGCAACTGGATAGGCAGGAGCAATGGTGCGGAGGTGAAATTTGACCTTGGCGAGGGCCTGACTTTGATGGTGTTTACTACCCGCCCCGATACAATATTCGGGGTTGACTTTATGGTTATGGCACCGGAACATGAGCTGGTAGATACCATAACAACTGTGGAGCAAGACGATGCGGTGCAGGAGTATAAAAAATACGTGAAGAGCCGCAGTGAGCGCGAGCGCATGAGCGAAGTAAAGCAAATAACAGGTTGTTTCACAGGAGCTTATGTAACACACCCACTGACAGGTAAAAAATTACCGGTTTGGATATCGGAATATGTGTTAGCCGGTTATGGTACAGGTGCTATAATGGCAGTGCCAAGTGGCGATGACCGCGACCATGCTTTTGCAAAACATTTCAATATACCCATCACCAATGTGTTTGGCGATAGCTACACAGACGATAAGGCTTACAGCAGCAAGACAGGCACTATAGAAAATAGCGATTTTCTGAGTGGCATGCAGGTAAAAGACGCCATTGATGCTGCCATAAATGCACTTGTGAAGGCAGGTGTAGGTAAGAAAAAAGTAAATTTCAGGCTGCGCGATGCAGGCTTTAGTCGCCAGCGTTACTGGGGGGAACCATTCCCTATTGTATACATTAATGATGTACCTTATGGCACAGACGAAACAGAAGTAAACAGGGAAAATAACTTTGGCACACTACCGGTGGAGTTGCCAATGGTAGAACATTACAGACCCGGACCTGAAGGACAAGGACCACTTGCCAACATACCGGAATGGATGAATATTGACCTTAGTGGCAACCAAGCTACCCGCGAGACCAATACGATGCCGGGCTATGCAGGCAGCAGCTGGTACTTCCTGCGCTACATGGACCCACATAATGGCACTGAATTTGCCGGCCGTGCGGCTACTGATTACTGGCAACAGGTGGATTTATATATTGGCGGTACAGAGCACGCTGTAGGGCACTTGTTGTATTCCCGTATGTGGACTAAGGCGCTACATGACCTTGGCTATATAGGCTTTGATGAACCATTTAAGAAGCTGTTGAACCAGGGAATGATACAGGGTAGTTCGAGGTTTGTGTATCGATATGATATTTCCTACTTACCATTTGAAAAAGGTCAGCGAAAGGATGGTCAAGAGCTTTCAACAAAGACCTATTTCATTTCAAAAAATATTTTTGATAAAAAATTCAATGAGAAAGTATCAAGTGAGGACACGCTAAATTACTTTGAGGGGGAAAATTTCAATATTTGCGATATCGAAAAAGTCACTACGACTATCAGTAGGGTTGACGTAACTATTGTTGATGGTGTAGAATTGGATATCGAGGCTTTCAAAGAATGGCGTCCTGAATATGCTAATGCCCAATTTGTCCTTGAAGATGGGAAATACATCTGTGGATCGGAAGTTGAAAAAATGTCAAAGTCAAAATACAATGTGGTTAATCCTGATGACATTGTAACACAATATGGCGCAGACACCTTCCGTATGTATGAGATGTTCCTCGGCCCTATAGACATGAGCAAACCATGGGACACCAAGGGTATAGAGGGCGTTCACCGCTTCCTTAAAAAACTATGGCGCTTATACGCAGATGAGCAAAAAGGATGGATAGTAACAGATGAAGCGGCTACCGATGCTGAGTTGAAAGTATTGCACAAAACGATAAAGAAGATAAGTGAAGATATGGAGCGTTTTAGCTTCAATACTTCTGTAAGCCAGTTTATGATTACAGTCAATGAGTTGAGTACGCTCAACTGTCATAAGCGTGCTATCCTTGAACCACTGGCAATACTTATCTGTCCTTTTGCGCCACATATAGCTGAAGAACTTTGGCATAAATTAGGTAATACTATCAGTGTAGTAAATGCACAGTTCCCGGTATTTGAGAATAAGTATGTGGTTGATAATAGCAAGAACTACCCTGTAGCTATTAATGGCAAACCACGTGTTGAAATGGAGTTTGCACTTGATGCTGATCCTGCCGAAGTAGAACAGGCTGTATTAGCCAATGAAAATGTTCAAAAATGGCTGGAAGGTAAAACCCCAAAGAAGTTTATCTATGTAAAGGGTAAAATGATCAATGTAGTTATCTAACACAATGTAATTTCAATAATAGCACTACAACGGCGCACCATGAGGTGCGCCGTTTGTGTATAACAAAGATTAGCATAAAATGAAATTCTGATACGTGTGTTCACACAAATCGGGCACAATTGAGACCATAAAAAAAGTCTCCCGAGGTTATCGGGAGACTTTTCGAATATTTGACAATCAATTGATTATTTCAAATTTGGGTGTGGCGGAGGTGGAGCAGAAGGACCAGAATCGTCCTTGCTAGCTGAACGGAAAACTACCAGGTTTTCGTCATCACCTTTACCATATTGGAAAATGAATCTATCGCGAAGGATGTTTTGTTTTTCAGTCATGTATTCGATAACTGCGTTTACACGCTCCCAAGCTTTTTGTTCTTGTTTCTTACCGCCGGCACCGCCGCCCATTACTACTACTTTACAATCAGCATCCAATCTCATTTGGTTAGCCAATGTAGCTAACTGAGCAGCCAAAGCAGGAGTAATAGCAGAGTTACCTGAGAAACGGATAGAACCGTCAACGATATGCGTACAATTGTTTTTACCATTGTTTACACCACCGCAACCTTCAGGGCATGGGCAATGACCAACACCATCAGCATCAACCGGCTGGCACTCAGTAGGAGTGATCAACTGCTTGTCTTTGAAGTCAGGAACACCATCACCATCTGTATCCATTGGGCAACCATGACCATCAACAGCTACACCAGCCGGTGTTTTAGGGCATTTGTCGAACTGATCTGTAACACCGTCGTTATCTTCATCAGGCAATACCGGATTAGGCAACAACATGTGTCTTGGGTAAGACAATTCGCTGTAAGCATGATCTAATGGGTTGATCCAATACAAAGGCTCAACAGATTTTTTCTTGGTAGGTACGTTGTAGTTCAAACCTACAGAGAAGTAGTTGATACCATCAGAACCCTGACTAACACTCATTTGGTTACCGATAGCTTTACCCAAACGTGTACCATCAAGATAGTCATCACTTGGGAAAGTGTAACGATCTTCGATCTGAATGTTGAACTTCTTATTCAATTTGATTTCAACACCTGCACCTAAGCTTGGAGCAAAATCAAGCGTTTTCTTATCTAAGATAGTACTTGCATTGCTGCTTCTATCTGCTGCACTCTCGTAAGTATTGTCCATTTTGCTCTGTAAAGCTTTGCGAACATCTTTATTGCTTGCAGTAGCACTGATGTTCAAACCACCTTTACCAAAGTTGTAAGCAGCATAATTAGCATCAAGTGCATTTACGCGAGTCTTGTAAGCCAATGCACCTAAACCGAAGTAACCGTAGAAAGACATACTTGTTCTCGCCTGATGGAAGCTGATATTCTTCATATTGAATATCATATCCAGATTCATCTGAGAAGATTCTGTTCTTGTAGCACGATAAACGCTGCTTGCCGGATTAGTGGCAGTCGCAGAACTCAACGGAGTATAACCATTATTAATATAAGGAGCATCAAAACTCTGCGTAGGTTGTACGTCGAGGTTCTTACCTACACCATATATATATTGTAAACGAGTAGAGAAAGTATAACCCCAAGCCTTACGAACCTGAAGGTGTAAACCACCGCCACCTTTCTGCCAAAGCATCAATGATGGTATATCTCCGGAAATATTATAAAGACCGAAACCAAAACCAACTTCCCACTGGTTACGAGGCATCGGAGGGAACGCCGTCTGGTGCTCCATGTACTGATGGTACTGTTTTTTAGATTTCTTACCGTAGTAAGCAGAGTCAAGAACGTCGTAACCCTTTCCTCTGTAAGTCATATCGCGGCTAGACCATTGTGGTGCTGCGGTAGCTGCTCCTGTGGCAGCTGGTGTTGTTGGCGTAGGAGTTTCCTGTGCAAATAGCGTCTGTCCTGCTATTAAAGAAAATCCTGATAAAAGAAGTAACTTTTTGATCAGCATAGTTTTTGTATTTGTATCTGACAAATTGATAATTTGCTAAATATGGGGACAAAGTTAATCACAATTAACGAAACCCCAACGAGCATACTAATATTAACAGGTGTTTTGCATTTTTATTGTCTTTTCAATTATTATGCCATAATTTTCTTTTGATTTAGGTTTACTTAATCGACTTTTACAGAGAATTTAGCAATCGGTGGATATTAATGGAACTGGTAAATAAAGTAATAGGTAATGAATTGGCGCTGTTTGAGAAGAAATTCTCAGAGAGTGTAAAGAGCTCTAATCGTTTGCTAGACCGCATTATGCGTTTTATCATCAAGCGTAAGGGCAAGCAGATGCGACCTATGTTTGTGTTCCTTTCGGCCAAAATTGCCGGCGGGGTCAATGATGTATCGTTCAGGGCGGCATCGCTCATTGAGCTTCTTCATACTGCCACTTTAGTGCATGACGATGTTGTGGACAACTCTATGATGCGAAGAAATTTTTTCTCTATCAATGCATTATGGAAAAACAAGATAGCTGTTTTGGTGGGTGATTATTTACTATCCAAGGGTCTGCTTTTATCTATAGATAATGGTGATTATAAAATTTTGCAAATCACATCGCGAGCCGTTAAAGAGATGAGTGAAGGTGAGTTGTTGCAGATGGAAAAAGCAAGAAAACTGGATATAGACGAAAGTGTATATTTCGACATTATCAGGGCAAAAACAGCTTCTTTATTGTCATCGGCATGTGCAGCAGGGGCATTATCTGCCGAGGGTGATGAGGCAGTAGCCGAACAATTTCGACTATTCGGAGAAAAAGTAGGGATAGCGTTCCAAATTAAAGATGATCTATTCGACTATGGCCAAGATAATATTGGCAAGCCTACCGGCATAGACATTAAGGAAAAGAAAATGACACTACCGCTCATCTATGCGTTACAACATGCAGATGCTGCAACAAAAAGGAAAATTATATATACCGTTAAGAACAATAGCACCAACAGAGACAAGGTAAATGAAGTAATCAGTTATGTGCAAACATCGGGAGGGATTGCTTATGCTACCGAAAAAATGATGCAGTACAGGAGAGATGCCATAGAAATATTGCATGCTTACCCGCAGACACCTGCCAGAGATGCTATGGAAGAACTGGTAAATTATGTTATAGACCGAAAATACTAAAGAGAATATGATTGCAAAGAAATTATATAGCTTAAAATCACTAAGAGAATTATTACTTATTTGTTTATCGTTTACGTTATTGACCGGCTGTTTAGGTCTTGGCAAAAAACCAATAAAAATAGCAGCGGTTACGCTACCGCTAAAACTCACTGCAGATTCCGGATATCTTTCTAAGCAGCAGGTATTGCCATTTCTGACGAGCAATAAAGTTACAGACACACTGAGTGGCTGGTGGGGTAAGTGGAAACCTGCAGACACAATGGGGAAATATTATAAGGAGGAAAATGGTGGCTATCTGATTTGTGTACTTTCGGCTGATAATGATGACAATGTAGCGGCTAATAAACTTATTGAAACAGATAAGAACGGGATATTCCTGAGTACAAAAGATTTCTATTGCGACTGGTGTAATATTAACCGCAGAACCGATGCACTTCATAAAGTAGGAAGATACTTTATTACATATACCTGTGGTCATGGGGCGTCGTTCTCATCATCATGGTTTAGTTTATTTACCAAACTTTCTGAAAGAGGGGAGCAAATTTTAGAGTCACAATATTCAGGCAGCCCGCAATGCCAGTCCATTTCATCGCACTGGAAACTAACCGGCGACACATGTACTGTTGTTTATACAGTTGATGATGGTGTAAGTTCAGAAAACGGCTGTGTATCTGTTGGCATTAAAACTGTGTCTGTACGCTATTGTGCTCATAATGGCACTTGGCGATCACCCGACAGCTTAAAGATTGCCGATATGCATATAGCCCAATAAGGGTATTTTCCTGATGCGGTATTTATTATTTTTTCTTTAGCGCATCGTTTATGTAACCTTCCATCTCTTTGCGCTCTTTTGCCCACATTTCAGTGAATCTGCTTTTGTTCATGTTCATTGTATCAATGACAGCACTGAGCCCATCTGCCTGTTTATTATAATTAATAACGCTGTTTGCACGTGGATAAAAGACATAATCATTTGCCTTATAATATTTTACACTGGCTTTGAGAATGGCTGCATAATTATCTAAACCCGTTTGCAAATAAGATCGTAAAATTTCACCCACCATATAGTCGAGTGACCCGAGTAGTGCGCCATCTTCACTTGATTTGTACTGAGGATTAGTAGCGTTATAATAGCGATACCTGAGTAATCCAAGATAGTATAGGAATGAGGCTTCATTGAATTGCTGTTTTCCTGCGAGCTCTGCTGCACAAGCCAAATAACCTGCGGGGTGTTCCTTACCCAGTGAATCGGCAGTTTTGAAAATAAAAGGAGCCAACGAACCTGAAATACCCTTCTTGTTAATGGAGTCCCCTATTTCGTAAAGCCTTTTGTAAAAAATTAACTGGTCATCTTGCCCCAAAGCGACATGAGCAGAGAGCAATAACAGGGCTATAGTTACCGTTTTTTTCATGTTGCTTAATTATTAAACTACCTCACCCAATGCTTTATAGGTGGCAAATCGCGGGCACTACATTCGGGGCAAGTTGCTTTAATGTCTACAAACTCTATGAGTGTACCCACCGGAGCCAGCTCTAACACACGCGTCACTTCTTTAGACAGGTAACAACCTTTTACCGGCAACAAAATATCTCTGCCGGCAATACGTGTTTTAAAAGTATACTCTTTAACTCTGTAAGGGTAACTGTACAATGAATTAGGAAAGGAAGCACGTAACATTGTCTGCTCCAGCAATAGTTTTTTAGATACATCAACGGTAGAAACAATTCCCACTCTGGCAACAGGTTGTGGTGCATCTTCACTACTGAAATTAACAGTGCGTAGCACCTTCTTCGTTTGCTTGCTGCTGATTGCCAAGCGCATTTTCTTTCCTAGCTTAGGGTATGGCATTGCCATAAAAGATATGGTATCACCCTTTATCTCCGGCAAACCTATTTTCAACGCATTATCCAGACTTTTCACGACCAAATCAGCCGGCTTAATGGTTTTGCTGTATACATATATTACATTGTTGGCTGTAGCAAAGAGCAAGGGACTATCTGCCTTAGCACACCACTTGTTCCTTACATATATACTATCAGTCTGTGCATAAGCAGCATGAAGACCTATAAAGAGTAAAATAAATAGTAATAGCTGTTTCATTCTATGTCAATGATATGGAATATGATTTACATTATTGCTTATTCAGTTTATTTTCAGGGCTTTCCTACTATTTTTATCACCAGAAATGCTACAATCGCCAGTAATAAAATTACGATTATTGCTATGAGCGATGTCGCTTCCGGCTTTGCTTGTTTACGTTTACTTTTTTTGTTTCCCAGTGTTTTACGCAAATTTTGATTCAGCTTGTTGACTGAATGTCTGGCCTCCTTGGCATCAAGCATACTCAGCCCTTCCAATGCATCGCTTTCCATACCATCCTCACTAAGCCATTGCTCTATTTCATGCTGATCTTCAGGGGGCAATTCTCCGGCGAGGTAAGCCATAAACTGAGCATCACCCGGTTGTTTACCTGAGTTGTGCAGCGATATGCGTTCTGCATCTCCTGATGTGGAGTTCTTCAGTTGCTCATCTTTATCGCTCATGGTCACTTTCGCTGAGTTTCTTTAATAATATCATCTTTAAATTCCGCTTCCCATTCTGTATAAAGCTCTTCACCTGCATAAAGGAATAGCCGGTTTCAGCAGTAATCTGCTCATAACTTTTTTTGTGCAAGTAAAACAAAGTTATGGTTACTCTCTGTTCTTCGTGCAGTAGTTCTATCCCCTCTTCCATCTGCTGCAAAGTATATTCGTGCGCTTTTAGTGCTTCATGTTCATTTACCGGTGCGGCAATCCCATTAAGCACTTCTGTATCTGTATTGTAAGTTTTATCTCTGAGCAACTGCAAACAATGATTGCGCATGAGTATATATAACCAGCCTTTAAAATTATTTATCTCCTCTTTTGGGATGTGGGTGAGTACCTTCAGGAACACCTGCTGCACAGCATCTTCTGCACTATCCCTGTCTTTAAGATACTTCATAGCAACCCCTAACAATAAGGTAGTGTAGCGCTGCAACAACTGCCCCAGCCACAGGTTATCACCTGTTTTTCTGAAGGTATGCAGCAACTCTTCGTCACTTAGTTTGCTATATCGGTTATCTCCGGTCAATGTGGTGTGTAGTGAATGTGTATCTTAAAGATGTGAAAATTAACTATTTCCATAAAAATAACTGTTCGCTTAACAATTATTTATACCACAAAGTGCTAGACCATTAAATCACAATCCATAAAATAAAATCCCGTATCCCACTGAGCATCACCATTTGGTGCTGTATATCTCCTATGTACCACGTCACCTGTCACTATTGGTATAGGCGCACTAAAGTAGGGTGCATTATAAACATACGAGTGATATTCGCCATTTTCGCCACAAGGATCTACATTATCAGGTAAATCATTGAGCAGCGCAGTGTCTATCTTCCTCCCCAAAAACTCCTTTCCGAGGTATTTATCATTTACACAAACAATTATAGCCTCAATGCCTGCTTGTTCTACCTGCTTTACTAATTCCCTTGTATCGGTCTGCCATAACGGAAAATGTGCCTGCATACCAATCTGCTCTAATTGTTGCTCCCTATAAAGTTTCAGGTCTTCGAGAAAAATATCACCATAGGCAGCAGTAGTAACGCCCACTTGTTGCAGTTGCACGAGGACATTTTTCATTGCATTCTTGTATACACCATCATCGGGACTGGCGGGCAATTTTACCTTTATAAGCGGGAGTCCCATTCTATCCGCCTGCAAATCGAGCAATGTTTCCCGAATGCCGTGCATAAATACACGTTCATGTTCCAAACTCAATGTGGTAAGCAAGTGAGCAACTTTGTATTGCGGCATGTTGAGCAACTTATAGTATGCCAAAGCGGCATCTTTACCTGAGCTCCAGTTGAGCACCATTTCTTGTTGAGATTGTGACATTATGGAGTAATACTAAATAATTTCCCGCTTATGAGAAAATAAAGATGAAGTGAAACAGCTAACACAGATTATGCAGTAGCAATCTGTATGCTTATCTAGAAAATTTAGCAACTAAAAAGAAATGCCCCTTTGTTTTCATGAAAAATAGGTAAATTAACATGGTCATATTTTAGATGATAGGATAAATTTGAATAAATATTGTTCTATATTTATTCTGTTAGACACCCTTTAAAGCGCTTTATAATATTATGATAATAGGAGTATTAAAAGAGCAGGCCCCTGAAACGCGCGTGTCGTTAGTGCCTGAAGTAGTTGCTGCTTTCGTAAAAATGAATGTAGTGGTATGGATAGAACAGGGAGCGGGAGATACCGCCTTTTACAATGATGAATCATTTATAGCCGCAGGTGCAGAGATAAAATCCGGGCAGGACATCAGATCGGCTGCAGATATAGTACTGACCATACAGTCAACCAATGTGGGTACAGTGAAACCCGGCGCAGTGGTAATGGGTATATACCAACCTCTGTTCAGCCCCGCACTGATGCAAGACTGGGCTGAAAAAGGGTATACAACCTTTAGCCTGGACACAATACCCCGCACTACCAGAGCACAATCTATGGATGTATTGAGTTCGCAAGCCAATATCGCAGGTTATAAAGCTGTATTATTGGCGGCAATGCAGTACAGCAGATATTTCCCAATGTTCATGACAGCTGCAGGTAGCATTCCTCCGGCCAAAGTATTGATATTGGGAGCC
The DNA here is from genome assembly GCA_947454715.1 of Chitinophagaceae bacterium. GTDB lineage: Bacteria > Bacteroidota > Bacteroidia > Chitinophagales > Chitinophagaceae > Flavipsychrobacter. The sequence continues at coordinate 2,257 of CANGMZ010000084.1, read as the reverse complement.
GGTGTTGCAGGTTTGCAGGCCATAGCTACTGCACGCAGATTGGGCGCAGTGGTAGAAGTGTTTGATACACGCCCGGCAGTAAAAGAAGAAGTAATGAGTCTGGGGGCAAAATTTGTAGAAGTTGAGGGAGCTGCAGATGCATCGAAAGCAGGAGGTTATGCAGTAGAGCAAAGTGATGAATTTCAGCAAAAACAAAAAGCTAAGATTCACGAGCACGCTAAAAAATCAGACATTATTATTACTACAGCCCAGATTCCGGGAAAAAAAGCACCTATATTGATTACTACTGCTATGATCAATGATATGCGCCCGGGCTCTTTGATAGTAGATATAGCATCTGTAACCGGTGGCAATACAGAACTTACCCAAAATGATAAAGCCGTGATGTATAATGGCGTAACCATTATCGGCAACTCAGCACTGGCAGCCACTACCCCGGCAGATGCAAGTAAGCTATACAGCAAAAATGTGCTCAACTTTACTAAGCTAATCATCAATAAAGAAGGAGGCATTAACCTCAACTTTGAAGATGACATTGTAAAGGGGACGTGTATTGTTTATGACGGAAAAATCGTCAATGAACGTGTAGGGGCACTTGTTACGGTTGCCAGCTAATCATTTTCACTCCAACTGATCTTAAACTTCCTAATAAATAAATAATAGTATGGATGCAATAATGAGTTTATTTACTGATCCGGCAACCTATCGTCTGATGACGATAGTTATCCTTTCCGTTTTTTTAGGTATTGAGGTAATCTCGCGAGTACCATCTGTATTACATACCCCGCTAATGAGTGGAGCAAATGCAATTCATGGTGTAGTAATCATTGGTGCTATCATAGTTATGGGTGAGGCCGCGTCAGATGATTATCTGGCACTGGTGCTTGGTTTTCTGGCGGTAATACTGGGCACACTCAATGTGGTGGGAGGCTTTGTAGTTACAGACCGAATGCTGGAAATGTTTGGCAAGAAAAAGAAAAAATAGTGCTTCGCTGTATCTATCCTTGCCTTACTTCAATATTATTTTCATACTAAAAGAATCAACCAAATAAATGGAAAACGTAATTCTTCAGTTTTGTTACCTGATAGGTTCCATTACATTCATAATGGGTTTGAAAATGTTGTCGCACCCCGACACAGCCCGGAAGGGCAACCTGATTGCCGCAGGAGGTATGATCTTGTCAATTTTGGCAACAATATTCTTGTACAGAGGGCCAAGTGGTGAGCACCTGCACAATATCATCTGGATATTTGCAGCATTGGTAATTGGTACTGTCGTGGGCACTGTAACGTCTAAAAAAGTACAAATGACCGCTATGCCGGAAATGGTGAGCCTTTTCAATGGTATGGGGGGGGCTTGTGCCATGCTTATATCTATAGTAGAATATCGCCGTATGATGGCAGAGGTGCATAGTGCAGAACCAGCAACAGGCACTTTACTTGTCGTTGTATTAGGTATGCTGATCGGTACTGTGTCCTTTGCAGGTAGTATCATTGCCTGGGGAAAACTGAATGGTCGTATTAAGGACCGTTCTATTCCCGGCGGCCAAGCTATCAATTTCGTACTATTCGGTGGATTAATCGCTTTAGTGGTATCAGTTGTAGGCGGCTTTTTCCCCGGTATGCCGGCACTGTTCTATGGCATACTGGCATTGGCGGCTATTTATGGTATTCTGTTCGTTATGCCTATTGGCGGCGCTGATATGCCTGTCGTCATTTCTCTGCTTAACTCGTTTACAGGTGTTGCTGCCGCATTTGGCGGGTTCCTGTACAATAATCCGGTTATGCTTACCGGTGGTATATTGGTAGGTTCTGCAGGTACAATACTTACCATATTAATGTGTAAGGCTATGAACCGCTCATTAATGAATGTATTAATTGGTTCATTTGGGGGTGCAAAAGCAGGCGGACCAGCCGGCGCATCGAAAGAGCAGGGCAATACAAAAGAAATATCGCTCAATGATACTGCAGTACTTATGGCTTATGCTCAGAAAGTTATGATTATTCCGGGCTATGGATTGGCTGTGGCGCAGGCGCAGCATACCTGCCATGAATTAGAGAAAGTACTCAATGAAAAAGGCGTTGAAGTAAATTATGGCATTCACCCGGTTGCTGGTCGTATGCCGGGCCACATGAATGTATTGTTAGCGGAAGCTGATGTACCTTATGAGAAATTACTGGAAATGGAAGATGCCAATGACCAGATGGGTGGAACTAATGTAGTATTTATATTAGGTGCTAATGATGTGGTAAACCC
>CANGMZ010000083.1 GCA_947454715.1 Chitinophagaceae bacterium | reverse complement strand
CTTAAATGCCCCATACCAACGAACATATAGTATGCCCAAATTGTGGTTTCAAAACAACACATAACTACTGTGCACAATGTGGACAAGAAACGCATCTGCATAATGATACCTTCTGGGGTTTGGTTGTACATTTTATTGGACACTACTTCCACTATGATTCTAAATTCTGGCAAACAATCAAAACACTTTGGGTTGGCCCCGGTAAGCTAACACTCGCGTACCGAGACAAACAACGAATGAGATACATCCCTCCCATTTCGTTATATATTTTTATCAGTGCAGTTTTCTTTCTGAGCACCTATATGGGTGGCTCTGAAGGGCTTATACAACTTGCCCATAAAGAAAAAACAAGCAACACAAGTAAAGTAAAGGGAGACTTCGTAGATATTTCACTAAACGAGCCTAAACTGGCAGAAGAACCAACACCAACAGTTAACTACCTCGAAAAAAAACAACAACGTATTATTGAAGAACATGGTAGTATGGGTAAATTCTTTATAGAGAAGACGAATCATAATATTCCAAAAATCTTCTTTTTTATGATACCGGTAATGGCCGCCATTTTGAAATTACTATATAGAAAACGGAAAGATGTTGCATTTATAGACCATACCATCTTTGCCATACACTATCACTCTTTTTGGTTTTCTATATTCATTATCGGGCTCATCCATTTCCCTACAGATTTTAAACTGTGGATATATCTGGCACTATTTACTACAGCATCAGCGTATATGGTTATGGCATTACACAATGTCTACAAAACAAGTATTGCAAGAGCTATACTAAAAACTTGTACTATGGTTGTTTTGTACACAATAATTCTCGCAATAGCACTTATTATTGACTTGTTTATCATTTTCGCAATGGCATAAAATGAAAGTGCAAATAAAAAGCAATACAGTAAACAGATATAAAAATTGCATCTTATCTCTGAGGACAAAGATCAAACTATGCTAAAAATCAAGGTAAGAAAAAATTAAAAAGTGAGTTTAATCTTGTTTCTCTTGATATAATCCTGCACATCTGGACACTCGTCAGCAGCATTTCCTAAGACCTTAGATCTGTTATATTGCTTTGCAAGCACGCCCAGGTATGGTGACAGATATCTGTTTTCGTAGGCTACGTATTTGTGGTTACCGTATTCATATCTGATACCATCGCACATAGACAACATGAGCAGACACTGTGCTCCAAGCTCCTGATCGTAACCGGCGTATTTTATGGCGCGGCTATACATTTCAATAGCATTAGCACATTTATAATAATTGTCGTACTGGCGGTGACTAGTGGTATTGAAAGAGTAATAGGCAAAGTATTTATTGTCTTCATGCTCACTACCGCCCTTGCCATAGCTGTGCGCCATCCAATCTTTACCTGCATAGGATATGTTATAAAAACAGTTGCCCAACATAAAACTGATACGTGCACGGGTTCTATCGTCGGTAGCTTTTAAGAGCGAATCCTGCAGGTCAACTATTTCTTTAACTATCTCGCGTTTACTTTCGAGCGCGTATCGTTTTCCTGAACCAGAGGCAGCAGGCAGCAATGAGCCCACACTTGTTACAGAACTTTTACGCAAATAGTACTTATAGGCATAAGTAGTTGCCCAGAAATCGGGGCGCACTTTATTGAATACTGCGAGTGCCTCTTTATATTTTTCCTGACGCAACAACAGCGTACCTTTCAGGTCGAGGTACACATCATCGGATGGCCAGCGACAAGGCTGTAACCTATTTTCGAACGCTGTATAATTACGCTTGTGTTTGAATGTGAGCAATGCATCTAAATCGGCAGGTGAGGCAAATTTTTCGAAATAAGAAATGCGGTAATAATAGCTACCGTCAGGATGTTCGCTTCCCGGGGTATCGATATTTCTGCAGCCACCATTACCACCAAAGTATTCGTTGACCACAACAGAGCTCTTCTGAAAGAGTAAGCCAGCCGTAACGATGTCACCTTTACGCTTATACTCGGTACTTAGTAACAGATAGAGGTCGCGCAACAAACGAGCCTGACCCGGCGGATCATAAATGTCGCTCCATTCATTTTTATATACAGGTGTATCCACAATACCTAATTGATTAAGATGTGCGAATATATCGTTCAGCCGTTGCTTAGTGGCAGGTTGAAGAATATCGCCAGCATAGATGACCGATAGCGCTTTTTCAATATCCAGTTGTATCGCATACTTATTATTACTCACTACATTGATACTGTTGATGTATGGTAAAGCATCTGAAAAATTGCGCTGCAGATGATAGAGATGGACAATACTCAGCTTCAGGTAATTACTGTTGGGTGTATTAGCATCAGCTATAGTAATCAGGAACTGACGCAGTTCATTGAGATAAACTTCATCTCTTTGAGCTGTACTGCTTTCACTCCCGGAACCGCTACCTGAGCCATAATTTGCTCCTGCATTGGCAATGCGTACGTCAGACTCGAAACCTTTGATCTGCGGTGACCATATCCAGTCTTCCAACTTATTGACCTCTCTGTTAACCAGTATCGGAATATACTTACTTAGCGGATCATAGCTATATACTTCTTTAATAGTAGCTAATGCCCTGCCGGGGTTCTTTAGTCCTTCGATGGTGGCTATAGCGGCTTTCATCCCCGGTTCTCGGGTGGTTGCCTTCAACTGAGCCAACTCTTTTCTGCTGAGAGTGAGGTAAACAAATACCTTCTTTTCATTAGAGCGATCGAATGCTTTGACCAGATAATAGGCTCGTTTCATTTTATCGGACTGTACATTGGCATAATAAACCAGTGCCCAATCTGACAGAATAGTAGGTTTATCTTTGAGGTAGGTATCATAGCAATCTATTAATTGACCGCTGATAGGCGTGCGATGACGGGTAGTATCTGTGTCGTAAAAATTGCCATAATAGATGAGCTTTATTGCCTGGAAGGCATAGCGTTGCTGCAAAAAGCCGGAGGTATTCTTACATTCCTGCACCGCTAATATAGTCAATGAATCGTATGCAGAGCGATCAAAACCTGATGAAGGAGCATCCCAGCGATCGACCCGTTCGCGCCACGGATCACCTTCGCATGCGCCCTCATACTCTACCCTACGCGCAAATGCCATATACTGTGCGGCCGCCTTATTCTCGCTGCGTTGTAACCATTTGATGAACAGATTGTCGGCCAGCCCGCCCCAATTACCAGTACGGTAACAGTAAAGGTATTGCTGCGGAGTGATATTGTACTGCACATTATATACATCCATATCAGTAACAGCATTACCGGTGAATGCCCTCCATTCGGCGCAGTTGCGACGCTGGTCTGATTTTAGCGGATCGGGAGTATAATCGTAGAGATATTGCTGGGCATAACAAAAAGGCTGCAAAGCGGCATCGCCCTGCAGATCGCGCTGAAAGAGCAAGAACATAGTGGCATCGAAACCCAGTTCGGGGCCACAGCTATAGCCTGAATTGCCCGCAAGAACAATAGATATTACCAGACTAATGACGCGCAAAAACCACCTGAATTGCCTTCTCATAAGTAACTATTGAATAATCGTTCCAATCGAAAAATGAAATTGTACCATAGCCCGGCACATGCTTTGCCGCTATATCGGCAGCTGCCTGTACATCGGCATCAGATGGCTGCTCATAGCGAAATTCATCGCCCTGACGATAGTAGTTATCAGCAATTACCGTATCGACAGTTATAGCATAACTATTGTCTTTATGCTTTTTGAATAAGGTGGTATCTGCTACAAAATTCTGATGTTCATGCACAATACCCTTGTATTGCCCCTGCCTGAACCATGCGAACCAACCAAAAACCGGCAATGCAATATCTAAGGGAAGCGGATAGGCCTTTGCCGAAAAGTATTGTTTCATTTCGGTGATATCTAAAATGGAGTTGCGGGTATTACTGTCTTTGATCTTACCCAGATTGTAGCACATGAGCATAGCTCTATCAACAGGCGGCACACCCACCTTATCGAGGTATTTATAGGGATAGAGTCTCAGGGTAACGGATATTGTCTTTCCTTTATTAAGTTCTTTGAAACGACGTAAGAATCGGAAATATTTTTCTCGTGTAGAGGCCGCCCAGTCGCAATCTATCTGTATCTCTGTTGTTACTCTTTCGCGCAGCTTACCTATCATGGTATCGAGCGGTGGGCGGGCGGTAGTATAATAGTTGTCGTTGTAACCGGGGATATCGTAGAGATGGCGATCTATAAAAGTAGCTTCAAGACTATTTGTAATTCGCTCTACTCTTCGTGTTAGTTTGAATGCCAAAGAGTCTGTCCACTCGGGAGACATCTGCTCAAATGTACGGTTAGTAATAAATACCACCGGTACATAGTTACTGACAATAAAGGGGCAATCCCGATATTCTACCTGCAACTCGCCAAGCGGCACGGGCATGTGGTGCGTTTCGCTCCAATCCACATCGAGGTAGCGAATATAAAATTTATCAGCACCGCTGTTGGCCACACGACGCACTGTGGCTGTGTCGGTATTATAAGTAGTTTTCCAATAATAAAATGCATGTCGGTGCTGATCATGATTGCCGCAGGAAAGCAAGTAAAATGCAGCGAACAATAAACAACAATAGAAGATGAAACGCATAGCAGTAAAGGAATGTTTAAAGGTAAAAGGAATATTTTTACATGGTTATATTAAGTTTTACTTTGCGACAAGATATATATCCGAATTTGCAGTAGCGTTCAGTTACCACCTTCGCTAAAGGAATAAGTACCTTCAAAACCAAAGCAAAACCGACTATAGCGAACGTTTAATCCAGTACTACTTTTGAAAAGACCATTCGTAGATCCACCCTACTTCTTCGCTTCCTTCCTCCTAACAACCACCCATTCCTCCAGATTTACGGTGAATGGTAGATTGCCGATTTTTACAATGGCTTTTTTATCACGGATCTCAGAAAGGATGCCCACCTGGTGGTTTATTTTGTTACGCACAAAATTGCCTATCTCCGGTTTCCCGCCGGTGAGTTCATAGTTCTTATCAGCTTTCTTGGCGGCAGCTGCGTTTGTCTGCACTTGTTTCTTACGGAACAATACGTTTTCTGCAGCTACTATAACGTCTTGCTTATTGTCTGCCTTCTTCCAGTCTTGTATTATCTGCTTAAACTTACGTTCCGTGTCGCGCAGATAATCCAGTTCTTCCTTCTTTATCTTGTTCTGCAGGTTGAGCAGATCGTGTTGTTGTTTTAATTTCTCTTTGTCTGTAAGGGTTTCATAGTTCTTTTTCAGTTGCTCATTGATTTTCAGCAACCTGTCCAGTTCCTTTTCTTTATCACCCAATCTAACCGATTGTTGTTCTGTTTGCAGCAGCATTTTATCCAGCTTAAAATGCTCTACCTGTGTCAGCTGCCTTGCCCGCTCTATAACCGCCGGTGGCAACCCACTGCGCTGTGCTATTGCAAAGGTGTAAGAACTACCCGGCTTGCCTATGGTAAGTTGATACAGCGGTTCCAGTTTTTCCTCATCGAAAGCCATAGCTCCGTTAAAGATACCCTTCACCTTTCCTGCCATTACTTTAAGGTTCAGGTAATGGGTGGTAATAATACCCAGTGCATTCTTAGATGCCAGATCCTCAACAATAGCTTCTGCAAATGCGCCACCCAGATTAGGGTCTGAACCACTACCTAATTCATCTATAAAGAAAAGGGTCTTGCCATTGGCAAAATCCATAAAATACTTCATGTCTTGCAGGTGTGCACTGTAGGTACTCAGCTCATGTTCTATGCTCTGGGTGTCTCCTATCTGTACCATCAACTGCCTAAAAACACCCACCTCCGAATTTTCATCTGCAGGTATCAGTAAGCCTGCCTGCACCATCAGTTGCAGTAGCCCCACTGTTTTCATTGACACCGTTTTACCACCTGCATTTGGTCCACTAATAATGAGTATACGCTTGTTTCGGTCGAGCGCAATATTGAGCGGTATGGTGGTTTTGCCGCTTTGCTTATTACGGAGCAACAGGAGCGGGTGATACGCCTTCACTAACTGTATCACTGCGTGCGGACTCAATCTCGGCATATTGGCATTCATGTCTACTGCCAGTTGCGCCTTTGCTCTTATGTAGTCATAGATGCCGCTTATGTGGTAATAACTCTCCAATAGCGGACCATACTCTGATAAATCTTTAGTGGCCTGCACTAAAATGCGGTGTATCTCCCGCTGTTCAGAACGCTCCAGTGAAAAGATTTCGTTATTAAGGTCTATCGTTTCTTCAGGCTCAATGAACACCGTTTTTTGCGTATCACTCTCTCCGTGAAGAATACCCTTTACTATACGCTTATATTCCGCCAACACTGCAGCAGTGCGGCGACCATTGAAAAAACTTTCAGATATATCTGCCAGATACCCTGCCTTACCCAACTTACGCAAAATGGTATCGAATGTGCGGCGGGCAGCATGGCGTACCTTACCCAGTTCAGAGCGAATATACATCAGGTCTTTAGATGCGGTATCGCGCACCATACCCGTTTCATCTATAACAGAAGATATGAGTTCACTGATTTTTTTCTCGTAATTAATGCGCTCTGATATAGCCTCCAGGCTGGGGAAAAGACCATTATTCTTTTTAAACCACAGCAATATGTCGCGCATATTGTGTGCCAACTGATTGAATTGTAATAGCTGCTCCCCACTCAGTACCCCACCCGATATCTGTAGTAATTTCAGTTCCCGGTGTACATTTCGGGTAAAATCATTAGGAAAATGATCGCCGGTCTGGAGTACATTTTTAAACTCATTTACCTGCAACAGTTCTTTCTGCATGTGCTCTAAACGTACATGAAAACGTATATTTTGTACACGTTCTCTCGCCGCATCTGTTCTACACTTGTGCAGTAGTAATTCAGCTACTTTATTAAACTCTAAAGACTCAATGGCAGTAGCCGGGTATAGTTGCATAATAGACTGCAAAAATAATGTAAATTAATGGCTCTCCGCAAGTCTGCGGGACCGGGAAACCCTTAATAGGTCAATTGAATTTGACTATATAAAGTATGAGCAATTAATGCGATAAAAAATAAAGTAATCTAATACGAATTAGCTTATTGTTTAATTCTGTGAATGATAATAATAAAGTAGGATTTACGTTTCCTCATTGAGCCAATCCCCCTTTTCGAAATTCAGCCATTAATCAACTATCTTCGCACTCAAAATTACAAGGCGCTACCGCAGGAATGAAAGTATCTGTTATTATCGTTAATTACAATGTAAAATACTTCCTTGAGGTATGCCTGCATTCCGTGTTGCGCGCGGCAAAGGGCATGGCTGTGGAACTCATTGTCGTTGATAATAACTCTACCGATGCAAGTTGCACTATGGTGAGGGAAAAATTTCCGACCGTAATTCTAATAGAGAACAAAGACAATAAAGGCTTTTCAAAAGCCAACAACCAGGGGGTAGCCATTGCCCGGGGCGAATATATTTTATTCCTGAACCCCGATACTGTAATGCCGGAAGATTTTTTCAGCAAAACAGTAGCCTACATGGATACTCACCCCGAGGCCGGATCTCTGGGTCCACGACTCATAGATGGCAAGGGCGATTTTGCTCCAGATGCTAAAAAATCATTCCCTTCTCTGTCGGTAGCCATTTTCAAAACCACAGGCATCAATAAGCTGTTTAAGAATTCACCTTATTTCAATAAGTATTATGCAGTACATATTGGGGAGCATGAAACTGCTGCCGTCGATGTATTGTCTGGTTGCTGTATGTTAGTAAGAACATCGGCTATGGAAATAGCCGGCGGCCCATTCGATGAAGATTATTTCATGTATTGCGAAGACGTAGATATATCTTACCGAATACAGAAAGCAGGCTTTAAAAATATCTATTTCCCCGATGTAGACCTCATTCATTATAAGGGGGAAAGCACCAGGAAGATGACCCTCTCTTATGTGCGTATATTCAACGAAGCACTGGTAACGTTTGTCAAAAAACACTATTCAGCAAAAGATGCCCGGTTATTTGTGTTATTCATCAATCTTGGTATAATCCTCCGCGCAGTGCTCGGCACATTGAAAACAGGACTGAAAGTCTTGCGTATGCCACTGTTCGATGCATTGATACTGTTGGGTACTTTATATGGCATTAAGGAGTTTTGGGTAAATCAGGTAAAGAACATATTCCCTATTCCTGCCTCTTCTGTTTACGCCACCTTTCCGGTTTATGCGTTGTTATGGTTGGTGACCTTATACTTTAATGGCGCTTACGACAGCCCTTACCGCCCGCTAAAGGTGATCAGAGGTATGTTGATGGGTACTATTGTGATATTGGCATATTATGGCTTGCTGCCACCTGAACTGAGATATTCCAGAGCCATTATTATTTTTAGCGGCATTGTGGGCACTGTGGGGTTACTGGGTTTACACGAGGTATTGTACCGACTGGGCATTCTCAAATACATTCCTTACGACAAACTACCTAAGCGTGCAGTAATTGTTGCAGATGAAGCTGCGTATCAACAAACTGCAGATATACTGCAAAAAGTACACTATGCACCTGAGCTTTCGGGTAGAGTAAGTAATGTGGCAGATGCTCAAAACGCACTTGCAGGGCTACCGGAAATGAAGCAATTACTTTATACTACAGGGGTAAATGAAGTGATTTTTTGTGTTGACGAGCTATCTTATCTCGATGTATTTCACCAAATGCAACAATGTGGCCATGCTTATGAATACAAAATACACCTGAACGGTAGTCAGAGCTTTGTAGGGAGCAATTCCAGCAGCACATCGGGCGATTTATATACAATAGATCGCAGCTTTAACCTGTCAGGCTTTGCTCAACAGCGCAATAAACGCATGCTCGACATTGCTGCGGCACTCATCTTACTGCTACTTTTCCCGTTCACCTTCTTCCTCATGAAAAAGCCGGGAATGCTATTGGCCAATTGTTTTAGGGTACTGGCAGGCAAAAAAACCTGGGTTTCTTATGCTACCGGTGTAAACACCAACAGACTACCCCAATTAAGACCGGGTTCTCTCCCACCTTATAACATATTACAAGGCTACAAACCCAGCGAGCATGTAAAAATGCAGATAAATACTGCTTACGCTCAACACTATACGCCCATATCAGATATTGCACTGATACTGAAAAACTTCAGGTATTTGTAAACTCAACAACACATAAAAAAAGGTTGCACATTGCTGTACAACCTTGTAATTATTCCCCCGTTATTTACTTCTTTTTGAATTTATTATTGCGCTTTTTACCACCCTTGAATGGCTTTGCGCCCTCTTTTACTTCAGGCACAGCACCAAACTCTTCCGGCACAGGTTGACTTTCAACCGTTCTGTCCATTAGTTTCTCTATCTGTTGAAATTTATACTGTTCCTTCTCACTTACAAAGGTATAAGCCGTTCCCTTTGCTGCTGCACGAGCTGTGCGACCAATACGGTGTATATAATCTTCCCCGTCGTGTGGCACATCATAATTGATGACCAGGTCAATATCCTCTATATCTATTCCTCTGCTCAATATATCTGTTGCTACCAGTATTTTCAGCTTGTTGTTTCTGAAATCAAGCAATACCTGCTCGCGCTTATCTTGCTCCAAATCGCTCTGTATCTGATCTACAGAGAATTTAGCCCGCTTCAACTCTTCAGATAACTGTTTTACATTCAGCTTACTGCTGCAGAATATCAATACGCTTTTAAACTCCTGCTGCTTCAACACATACTTAACCAATGGTATCTTCTGTGGTTCATACACATAAAACACACCTTGCTTTATGTGTTCTGCAGGCTTAGATATAGCAATATTTACCTCTACCGGGTTGCGGAGCAATGTATTGGCCAACTTCCTTATGGCTGGTGGCATTGTAGCCGAGAACAGCAGATTCTGCCTTTCTTTAGGCATGTAGGAGATAATCTTTACTATATCTTCATAGAAACCCATGTCCAGCATGCGGTCTGCCTCATCAAGAACAAGATACTTCAGCTCATCGAGCTTTACATAACCCATATTCAGGTGAGAGATCATGCGGCCAGGGGTGCAAACTACTATATCTACACCCGACACCAATGCTTTACGCTCAGTAGCAAACAAATCGCCACTACCACCACCGTAAACAGGTATAGAACTTACCTCTGTAAAATAAGACAATCCATCAAGCGTTTGTGCTATTTGAGTAGCGAGTTCGCGAGTTGGCACTATCACCATGCACTTTATCTTTCCGTTATCAGCTGTTTGTGTAAGTATATTATGCAATACCGGCAAAAGAAAGGCAGCGGTTTTACCTGTACCCGTTTGTGCTGCTGCTATTATATCTCTGCCATCAATTATAGAAGGTATCACCTGCTCTTGAACGGGAGTTGCGGAAACATATCCCATAGACTCAATGCCGTCCATCAGGTAATCATCAAAACCAAAATCTGTAAAATTCAAACTATTATAAAATTTCCATAAAGATACTGCAGAAAGCGGCTTTTAGCGCATTTAAGATATTGTTACAATTTGCCTGCACCTACCCGGTAAGATACTTTACAATAAAATTTATTTGAAAATAATCGAAAATAAATTTTGCAGTAACAAAAAACGCCCTATTTTTGCACTCCCAAATCGATACAACGCAAGCGATTGTGAAGTATAAAAAGGGAACAGGTCTTATATTCTTCCTTAGCTCAGTTGGTTAGAGCATCTGACTGTTAATCAGAGGGTCTCTGGTTCAAGTCCAGAAGGGAGAGCAGTCAAAAGCCTTTACAGAAATGTAGAGGCTTTTTTGTTTTATATACGATTTTCCTCCCCCCTGCGATGTGTAAAATCAAAAACTTCATTCTAACATACAATCGCTTTATGCATATTCAATAGTATTTTCATTAATTTGAGAAGCTAATACTGATTTTATGCGCTTCTTTGTCGAAACAGAACGATTAATAATGAGGGATTTGCAACCTTCAGATGATATAGGTATGTTCCAACTCGACTCTGACCCAGACGTTCATTTGTATCTCGGCAACAAACCTGTAGTTAATATTCAGCAAAGCAGGGACGTGATAGAGATAATCAGAAAGCAGTATGAAACAAATGGAATTGGTCGCTGGGCAGTAATAGAAAAAAGAAGTGGCAACTTTATTGGCTGGTCCGGTCTAAAATTGATTACAGAACCAATTAATGGACACAACAACTATCTAGATCTTGGTTATCGATTCATCAAACAATATTGGGGCAATGGCTATGCAAAAGAAACTGCAATAGCTGCAGCAGCTTATGCATGGAATGCTCTTCATGCGAAAAAGTTGTGTGGCATAGCACATAGTAACAATATTGCATCTCAAAAAGTATTGCAATCAGCCGGACTCCGCTATATTGAAGATTTTGAATGGAACAGTGATCCACATAAATGGTTTGAGGTAACGGGAATAGACATCTAACTTAAAATTAAAGAAACATCCGCCCCTCCTATAACTCCTTTTTTAGCACAATATTTCCGTGCACATGCAACCTTTCTTGAGCATACTGCATTATAACTACTGTAAACAAGCGATAAATGAACCACGCCCTCACTATTGCCGGTTGTAAGACAGGAAATAGACTGGCCCAGAAGCAATTGTTTGAGTTATACTCAAAGAACATGATGCTTGTTTGCAGACGATATGTGCCCAATAATCACGATGCTGAAGAACTGTTGCTAACAGGGTTTCTGAAATTCTTTGAAAGTGTTGGGAAGTTTGTATATAAGAACGATAGTAGCCTTTGTGCATGGCTAAAACAAATTATGATCAATGAGTGCTTGATGTTTCTAAGAAAACAAAACAGGATAAAGATTGTTGAAGAAAACCAATGTACTGATGTTGAATTAGATGCAGACACCCTTAGCAGTATCAATGCAAAGCATATTTTGGATGTTATAAATAATTTACCTGATGGATATAGAATTGTTTTTAACCTGTTTGTGATAGAAGGCTACAGCCATAGTGAAATAGCACAAATGCTGGGCATAAGTACCGGCACATCAAAGTCGCAACTAATGAGAGCGAAAGTAAGTTTGCAGAAATTACTCACCGACAAAGGCATGTTATATGAAACGAGATGGAGCGGATGATTTACTGAAAGAAAAGGTGTTAAGTGCGGAAGAGGAAAGCATTATTGATACAGAATTCCTTTGGAACAAGCTCGAACCTTTAATACCAGTTAAACAAAAACGAACAATAAAATTCTATTATAAAGGAATTGCAGCAGTACTGATAATTGCAGCTGGTCTTTTAGTAATTAGATATACTAGTATAAAGGAAGGAAATAATTACATTGCCAAATATACAAATGCTGATATCACCTCTAAGGCAATACAGAATACTATAAATGAGTTGCATGAGCCAGATGATACAACGACAAAAACTATAGATAAAAATAAAGAAATAACGCAGAGAATAGCACAAATATCTCCAAGCCCATCTTTGGCAGAAGATGAGATGTTTACACAAGACCCATCAACTTTTGGTCTGTATACAAGCGTCGAAGATGAACAAGATGATGATCTTGATAATGAACAATTGAACAACAATTAAAACATAAACAAAATGAAAAAAACAATTATTTACGGCTTGTCTGTATTTGCATTTGTATGCTTGATGTCGCTGGACGTACCAAAAGGATGGTTTAAGGCGGGCAGTGTTCCGGACAAATATGAAATGGGGATTGCCATTGGCGCAGGTGAACATGGAAAGAATGTTGCTACCATAAAATCAACAGCAAATAAGATACATGGATTCGGGACGCTTATGCAAAGTTGCATGCCGGGTAAGTATCTAGGGAAAAAAGTTCGTATGACAGGCAGAATGAAAAGTGAAAACGTAACAGGCTGGGCTGGCTTTTGGTTCAGAGTTGATGAGGCAAATTCTAAAAAAAGCTTGTCTTTCGATAATATGTATGATAGGTGTATCACCAAAACAACGGATTGGAAAGAATATGAAATAATACTTGACGTACCCGCAAACGCCTCTAAGCTGGCGTATGGTGCATTATTGAGTGGAAAAGGACAGATATGGTTTGACAATATTAAATTTGAAATTGTTGACGAACAAACATCTACCACAGGTAGAAGTACACTTGATGCTCCTCAGAATCTGAATTTTGACGAAAAATAAAATCACGATAAACGTGGAAAAACAAGAAAGGAATAAAGACTCTCGTTTTTGTTCTTTTTTTGTTTCTGTATCTTTGATCAAATGATTACAATATACGGCATAAAGAACTGCGACACTATGCAAAAAGCCCTGAAATGGCTGGATGCAAAGCAGGTTAAATATACATTCCACAACTATAAAGAGGCAGGTATTGATGCAGCTACATTGCAAATCTGGTTGCAGCACTTTGCTACAGACAAGCTCATTAATACCAAAGGAACTACTTACAGAGCACTCACAGACGAAGAAAAAGCGAGCATTACCAACCCTGTAAATGCGATTGCGTTAATGATGCGCAACCCATCACTGATAAAGCGACCGGTATGGGATTTAGGAAACGGTAACTACTTTTTAGGGTGGGATGAAAACAAACTCAGCGAAATGATTTGATTTGCTTTTATATTATCTCAAAATATCTGTTGATTACTCCCGAAAATATTTTGCAGGAATAAAAAAGAGCTTATTTTTGTGTTAACAAATTCTTCCTTAGCTCAGTTGGTTAGAGCATCTGACTGTTAATCAGAGGGTCTCTGGTTCAAGTCCAGAAGGGAGAGCAGAATGAGTTATCAAACTCCATCAAAACCGCTTAGGATTCAACACCTGAGCGGTTTTTCTGTTTTTTTGCGGTTCAGACAATTTCAACCTAAATCAAACATTTCGTGAATCTCGTGTGAATCTGCAATAAACCCGTTGTGAATCTTCTTTTTGTCGTAATATCGGCAACCAAGATACATGGTCATGCAACTTGTTTTTTTGAACTTATTTTATTAATATTGTTTTGACACCGCAGGGTGGTAAAATAAAATCGAGCAAATATGAAGAAAAAATGTTCAATGACGTTCGTATTGACAGACAAGTCCGTCAAACTAAAAATGATGAAAGTAAATCCACTATCTACCTAAGAGTACACCTGGTTGGTGATGGTAGAAGGAATGAATTTATCCTTTCGACAAGATGCTACGTAGACACGACCCAATGGGATAGCGACAAAAAACGTGTTAAGGGTAATTCAACTGAAGCAGCCCGATATAATAAGAAGTTAAGAGATTACGAAGATACAATCCACAAATGCTTCGAAGACATCAAAAAAAACGAACCAGTATCCGTTCAAAAACTAAAGGACAATATTAATTTCAAATTATTTGGTATACAATCAGAACG
>CANGMZ010000082.1 GCA_947454715.1 Chitinophagaceae bacterium | reverse complement strand
TTTGTATCAGGGTCCATCTCTGTTGAGTGTGCTTTGCTCATACCCAGCACATTACGTGCAAACTCTACACACGACATTTGCATACCCAAACAAATACCAAAGAACGGCACCTTGTTTACACGCGCATAGCGTATGGCTTCTATCTTACCTTCTATACCCCTGCTACCAAAACCAGGCGCAACCAATACCGCATCCAGGTTCTGCAGTTTTTCCTTCGCATTCTCCTTTGTCAGGTATTCAGAGTGAATGTTGCGCACTTCTACTTTGCACTCATTAACGGCTCCTGCATGTATTAAAGCCTCCAAAATAGATTTATAAGCATCTTGCAGCTCTACATATTTTCCTATCAAACCAATCACTACATGGCTCTTAGGGTAGCGTAGCTTATTCAGGAATTCCTTCCACTTGGTCATGTCCGGTTCCTTACCCATTGGCAAGCCAAGTTTATTCAGACAAGTAACATCCAGTTTCTCGCGCATCATTTCTAATGGCACGCTGTAAATACTATCTGCATCAAGTGCTTCAATAACCGCATCTTGTGTAACGTTACAAAAGAGCGCTATCTTTCTTTTCAAATCATTATATAATGGCTGTTCAGTACGACAAACAAGCACATCAGGACTCAACCCCTGTTCGCTCATTAGCTTTACAGAGTGCTGAGTAGGTTTTGTTTTAAGTTCTTTTGCTGCTTTAAGGTAAGGTATAAGGGTAAGGTGAATAACCATGCAGTCATTGCCCATCTCCCACTTCAACTGGCGAACCGCCTCTATATATGGCAGTGACTCAATATCACCCACAGTACCACCAAGCTCGGTGATAACAATATCGAATTGTTTATCCTCACCCAGCAACAACATTCTGCGCTTTATCTCGTCTGTAATATGCGGTATTACCTGCACAGTCTTACCTAAGTAAGCACCTTCGCGCTCCTTGGTAATCACATGCTGATATATGCGCCCTGTAGTTACATTGTTGGCCTGAGAAGTAAATGTATTGAGGTAACGCTCGTAGTGCCCCAGATCCAGATCGGTCTCTGCCCCATCTTCCGTTACGTAACATTCACCATGTTCGTAAGGGTTGAGTGTACCCGGGTCAACATTGATATAGGGGTCAAATTTCTGAATGGTGCAGGTAAATCCACGAGCCTGCAGCAGTTTAGCCAATGAGGCTGCAATTATCCCTTTTCCGAGGGATGAAGTAACACCGCCGGTAACAAAAATATACTTAGACATAACGCTCTTGATTTACAAGACCGTGCAACTCTATAAATGGGAGGAGAAGCAAAAGCGGTCAAACAAAGTTACAAAGAAGAGCGCAATTGTCAGAAATATTTTCAATTCCTATTCAATAGTAGCAATACATTTTAGCTCTATGGCAATAGCTGTTGGAAGTGAATCTATACCTACTGTTGTGCGACATGGTTGATTATCTTTGAAATACTCAGCATATATTTTATTATACGTCTGAAAATCTCTTTTCATATCCACTAAAAAAACAGTTACATCTACCAGTTTATCCCAACTGCTGCCACTCTCTTCTAATATAGTACGCACATTTTCAAACACGCTGCGGCACTGTGCAGCGAAGTCAAACTCCAGGTGATTACCATGCTTATCAGTTACCAAACCCGGTATCTCGTCTGTACCCGCCTTACGTGGGCCAACACCCGACAAAAATAGAAGATTGCCAACACGCTTGGCATGAGGATATAAACCAACCGGCTTAGGTGCTTTATCTGTAGAGAAGTGTGTCATAAATTTATAAAAAAGGTAAAATTAAGTAATAATCGGTCTTATTGTAGAAAAACTGCCACGAACAATTTCCAATTGTCTCCCCAAATAATTTACACTATACTACAAGTATTAATTGGCAGAGTGTAAGGAGATATAATTCCCCTCAGTGTCTTCAATCACTGCAATATAGCCCATGCTATCACCCATAAAACTCTTACCCAATATCACCTTGCCTCCAGCAGGCACTACCCTATCCAACACTGTGTTTACATCATTACCCGCATTCAGGTATATTCTTGCTCCCTGCTTAGACGGCACATACATCTCCCCGCAAACAATGGCACCACCTATGCCACCATTGTCACGATGATGCAGCAATATGCCCATTTTGACAGCCCCCATGTCCATTTCAGGCATTTGGTAGTCATATATAGTACTGTAAAAGTTCTTCGCACGGTCAAAATCTGCCACAGGTATTTCAAACCAAGACACTGCATTATGTATCAATTCCATTATTATCTCTGTCTGTTTGTTAAGGTTTATAAAAATAAAGAACAAATACGGGCTTTAACATTTTTTTTGAGAACCCATGGCATACTGTTTGCGTATATACTACTAAAACACACAAAATCATGAAAAACAGAGCAGTAATATACTTCCGTAAAGACAAGGCATTAAAGATTTGGGAACACCCGCTTGAAGCAGACCTGAAAACATTATTGAGTGCAACATTGGCTATATCTCGTAACCATGTTGTAAAAAAACACATCAATAATACGCTTCAGGAATTACATACCGACCTATACAAGCTTTCCGCTTAAACCAAACAATAATTACAAGGCTATCCTGAAGCAATATATACTTCGGGGTAGCCTTATGCATTGTATGAATAAAAAATGCAATCATACAAAGACATAATAAACCTCATGCATGACCACTTATCTTGCATTACCTTGCAAACAACAAAAAGAAAATTAATTATTTACCAGTCGTACACTTTCTATGATACGTGTATTGTTTTCTGACAACGCATTAGCCAAAAAAGCAGCTAAATCTTTATAGATCAATTCTCCGGTTGCACTCCGCGAAATAATCAGCAAATCGAAAAGAAATCCTTTATACTCGCTCAGCACAACATCTTGTGCATCGTGCGCCATTACCATATAATATAAAATAAATCGCTGGCGGCTTGCCTGATCAAAAGGAACAACTACAATGCGCTCAATTGTTGCATTGGAATTATCTAAACGGGTACCAGCTAAGTGTTGGTATAACTCTTGTAAATAACGGGCTTGTTCAATAGAATATGGGGCGGTCATATTGGGTATATTTTCCTAGCTCTAAGTTACGCATCATTATTTATTGGACCATAAACAATATTGCAATAACACAAAAATAGGAAACAGATAACATTTTATTAACTTTTTTCCCATATTTGTCTACCGAACATATAGACAAATAATACGCCTAATTTACACCACCACCACTACTGCGCCAGCCAATATTTCCGCAGAAGCCATTCTACAACAACGATGAGTAGAATAATAAAAAAATACCACTTCTTATCAACGAAAGGAACCACTTCCGTGTTTACTCTGATGAGCGGTTTTATGCTCTTATTGTTTGTAATACTGTCATACAATACACCAATATTTGCTGCAGACACAAATGCACCGTTATACTTTTTAGACAAACCGAACAACAACGGATAATCAGCACCTTGCTCCATCAGCTCTACCGGTATACGCTCTACAGCAAAAGAACCACTTGCAGCCAGCTCCTTCCCATTGTATGTAGTATGCGCCTTGTAAGTATAACTACCACCTGCCCATATACCTATATTCAAGTCATAACCGGTTCCCGAACGTTCAAAAGAAAAATCGTGCTTATGACCTGCACTATCGAAAATGGTTATCGCCGCATCAGGGCCATTTACCTGCTCATTATTGGCATTTAGTAAATGAGCAGAAAGAGAAATTGACTCCTGATCCCGCCAAGCATATTTAGGCATGGATACACTGAATTGCTTTTCATTTGCATTGGCAGCTAAAAAAGAAACTGTTTGTCTGATACACTCATCAACAACCGCATGACCATTGAAATTCTTAAACTCATAGATCCTCCATCGCCATATACCCTCTCCTGCCAATATCGCTACAGGTACTGCTCCTTGTTGCATTACCCAAAGCGGTGTGGTATAATCTCCTACCCCAGATTTTTGTGTAAACAATGCATTTGTTCCGGGTGCGCTTAATATATTACCTATCGTTACTGAAAGCGGTGGCATTTTATCAGTTACAGACTGCACCTGCTGTGGTAACGTAAATGTGTTAAATGAAGTATTATAAGCAGCCAATACATCGTGCGAAGCTCCCGATGTAACACTTACATAAGTTAGGTCCTTCAAACTGTTAATGGCAGCCATACTGGTTTGCCCGGCCATTATAAACCATACAGGCTTATGAGCCGCCAACAACTGTTTGGAAATATCATTACGAAGCGATGGTAAGCCATGTAATATCACCACATTATAAGCCGCCAATGAAGCAGGGAAATTATCTATGGTACAAACCGTGATGTTGTAACTTTCTATGCCTGTTAGTGCCTCCTTAATCGCATTCACATCAGGATGTGGTGCAGCAGAAGCAATGAGAATATTTTTCTTTTCATCGACAACTTCTACAAAAACATCTTTGTGATTATTGGCAATATTTTTTTCTCCTTCTGCTTCCGGAGCCTCAATTACATAATGATGTATCCCGGGCTTATCTGCCTTTATTGTAAAGCCCACAGACCTATCAAATTTGTCTGTACCGGCAACCATAGGAACAGTAGCGATCGTGGTATTTCCTTCTTTTAACGATATGCTGTTGTTATATCCTTTACATAATTGAGCTACAACATCGGCCCTTATCTCAAAACCCGTATTCAGCGTTACTACTTTATTACTGTAAGTTTGGGCTATACGTATATCTTTCTGCACCGCACTATCGCCTATTGCTACTGCATACAACGCACTGTGAAGCGACAGTTGCTGAAATAACGGATTAGCCCCCTGATTATACCTACCATCTGTAGCCAATATAACAGCACCTAAATTTTGTAAGCCATAATACTCCTGCGCCCTAGTCAATGCTGCAGAAATATCCGTAACGGGCTGATCATATCTGAATAGGCTATCTGCCTGCACAGCACCACCAAACCCCCACTTCACTACTGTATAATTATCAGAAAGTTTTTGAAGCAACTGCTCCGCATTTTTGCGGTAATTGGCAGAATCTCCACCCAAAGCTGTACCCACGGAGCTGGAATTATCCTGCAGTAAAAGCACAACCGGCTTTTCAATACTATTTCGTGGAATAGTGATAGATGGCACCAACACCAATAAAAGTGTAAAAAATACAACCAGACCACGTAATAATGACGTAATCAAGGGATAAGGAACTGCACGCTTTTTATCTGTACGATAAACCCAAAAAGCCGCCCCCGCAGATAATAAAACGGCTATAAGCCAGTAGATCCATTGCATCGGCAGCAAACTAACGAAAAATTCAAAAAAATCACTACAAATAAAAATAAAATAGGAACTTTGAAACACGTTTTAACTATTTACTATTTAAACACTTCAGTATGAATCTCCGGGGCTTATTATTCTTCTTACTCATATTTCCGGCGTTTACTTCACTGGCTCAATATGGTAAAACCCAAGTGACTCCTTCACCGGAGAGTATTGGCTCCGGCATCAATAGCACAAGCAACAAACATATTTCTGCTATCTCCCCCAGTGCAGATGGCTATATTGTATATAAGCATGATACTATCCGTGGTCTTATTATGTTGTCTCAAACTGAAGTAAACCTGGAGCATCCTGAAAACGAAGGCGAGAGCACTTACTATACCATAAAATTTAAGGACCGGAATCTGCAAACAATCATGATGTATAATTATGATAAGAAACCACTATGCCTCACCAGGGTTAAAAATGACGATAAAAAACTAAGACGACTACTACATGAAGGAAAACTGAATGTTTATGATGACAGAGCAGGCTATGTATACAAACCGGGCGATATTGATGCATACCTGATCATCGTTTCATACAATGGCATTGTGGATGATTTAGGTTCATTTTCCGGAGATGTAGCTAAACGAGATCTGATTGGCTACATCAATGATATTTACGGACTAAAAATAAACCCAAGAAACACAGGCTGGAGTGAATTATTAAGAACCCTCGACGGGCTTGACTAATTAATGTAAATATCCTCCTACCTATTTATTCATTTTCTTATAATTCACTATCTTACCCATTCATGTAATATGATTATGGGAAAATATTCAGTTGTTTATCTTTTCTTTCTGCTTCCGTTTATTGCAACTGCGCAACGCACCCAAACTATAAAAGGGCATATAGCAGAAAAAGAAACCAAGACACCATTGATCGGCGTTTCTGTTTCCATAACAGACCTCAAACCAATAAAAGGAACAACCACTGATACTAATGGCAACTTTACAATTACTGAAATTCCCGTAGGCAAACACAACATAACCGCAACATACATTGGGTACACAACCTTCAATGCTGCCGATATAATCGTTACTAGTGCCAAAGAAGTGATTCTGACTATAGACATGGAGGAGGAAGCCAGACAAACAAAAGAAGTAACCATATCGTCAAAACGCGACCATATCAATGATATGGCATTGGTCAGTACCAAAACATTTGATGTGCAGGAAACAGAACGCTATGCCGGCAGCAGAGCTGACCCGGCTCGTATGGCATCAAATTTCGCAGGTGTCCAGGGTGGTAACGATTCCCGTAACGATATTGTAATACGAGGTAACTCGCCGCAAGGTGTTCTTTGGCGTCTGGAAGGTGTTGACATTCCCAACCCTAACCACTTCTCTATACCCGGCACATCAGGCGGTCCGGTAAGTATGCTCAATAGCAAAACACTAGCAAACAGCGACTTCTTTACAGGGGCATTCCCGGCTGAGTATGGCTCAGCAATAGCAGGTGTGTTTGATCTTAGATTAAGAAACGGGAATAACAGCAAATATGAGTTCACCGGGCAACTTGGTTTTCTAGGTACCGAGCTTGCAGCAGAGGGTCCTATATCGCGCAAATCAGGTTCATCATTCTTAGTTACTTATCGTTATTCCACTTTACAGTTATTTGAAAGCTTTAAAATAAAGATTGGCACTTCTTCAATTCCCAAATATCAGGATGCCTCTTTTAAACTCAACTTCCCATTGAAAAAAGGTAACTTGTCTGTATTCGGCATTGGCGGACTCAGTAGCATAGACTTGCTTGTAAGCACGCTGAAAAAACCGGAACCTGAACTTTATGGAGAATCTGACAGAGACCAATACTTTACATCAAACACAGGCATACTGGGCGCAGATTATAATTATACCATCAACAATAGCACCTTCACTAAAATCACGATTGCACAAACAGAAAGTGATGTTTTCGCACACCACGACAAAGTATTCAGAGACTATAACACTTTTACATTAGACTCACTCAAAAACATTCTTGGATATACCTTCAAAAATGCATCGACAGTAGCACATTGGTCTATAAACAAAAAACTATCAGCCAGACAAACAATCAAGTTTGGGATTATAAATAATTATTATCACCTTAACCTTACTGACAGCAGCAGACAATACCCTACTTCTCGCCAGGACTGGGAACACCGCTCCGATTTTAAAGGGGGTACAGACCTCATACAGGCATACCTTCAATATAAATTTAAACCAACAGATAAAATCACAATTAACGGAGGACTGCACGCTCAGTACCTCACACATAACAGTTCAAAAAGCCTCGAGCCTAGATTAGGATTACGATGGGCAATAACGGATAAAGATATATTCACTGCCGGCTATGGGCTACACAGCCAGATGCAACCGCTATATCAATACTTTGCTCACCTGCCACAAAACCCACCATCAGTGATGCACAACTATGATGTTGGCTTTACCCGCAGCCACCACTTCGTAGCAGCTTATGAAAAACCACTGAGCAAAACCCTAAAGACACGTATTGAGAGTTATTATCAATATCTTTTTGAAGTCCCTATCGAAATACGCTCCGGCTCCTCTTATTCTGCTTTAAACCAAGGCTCCTCTTTCTCAAGAGACTACCCCGATGTACTCCAGAATAAAGGCACAGGCTATAACTATGGTGTAGAGTTTACACTTGAGAAGCGGATGACACATGGCTATTACTTTATGTTCTCCGGCTCTCTTTTCGACTCTAAAGCAAAAGGCAATGATGGTATATACAGGAACACCGATTTCAATACCAAGTATGCACTCAATCTACTGGCTGGCTATGAGCACAAACTAGGTAAGTATGGTACATTTATAGCAGGTGGAAAATTAACTATGATAGGCGGCAAACGCTATTCGCTTGTAGACACAGCAGCATCTAACAAGTTGGGAGATGTAGTGATAATTGATAGTACCAGAAACACCAAACTACTCCCTGCCTATTTTAGAGCAGACCTGAAAATTGGTGCTAAATTCAACTCAAAACATGTAACACACGAAATAGCCCTTGATTTAGTAAATGTGCTCAATACTAAAAATGTATTATCACTTACTTATAGTCCGGACCTTGCCGCACAGGGGCAAGACCCTTATTACAAACAATATCAATTGGGCTTCTTACCCATATTCTATTATAGAATAGATTTCTAAAAGTAAAAACGTGCGACAAAATTCAAGTCGCACATTTTTTATTTTATATAGCTATACTTACACCTATATTTCTACACTCGTAAACTCAAACTTACCTCCATCAAATAACCCCTTATCACTTAGCTTTAAAGAGGGTATTACCAACAACGCCATAAACGACAATGTCATAAATGGCGCATGCATAGTTGCACCTAATTCCTTGGCTTTTTTATCTACATAGGTATAGGCCGCCGCTACAGTATAGGCATCATCAAGCGACATCAAACCCGCTACTGGCAGAGGCATTACCGAAACTTCACCTGCACCGGAAACAACTGAAATACCACCCTCGCTTGCCACTAATGCATTCACAGCAGCACAAAGGGAAATATCATCAACACCCACTGCAATGATGTTGTGGCAGTCGTGCCCTACAGTAGATGCAATAGCCCCATGCTTCAATCCGAAATTCTTAATAAATGCCGTAGCCACAGGAGCTTGCGCTTCATAACGATTCACTACAGCCAATTTCAATACATCGTTTGCGGTATCACTCACAATATTACCATCTACCACCTTTGCTGGTAAATGCAGCTGATTAGTTACGAGCTGCCCTTCAACTGCTTCTATAACCCTTATTACAGGTGAATCACTAATAGCCTTGACTACAAATTCAGCATCTGTTTTAGGCTGTGCTTTGAAATTGTTGATAGGTGTTGCCCTGATATATGGCAATAACGATTTACCCTTGTCGCTAACCAATGAACCATCTATATAGGTCTGAAGAATATTGAAATGATCAAGATCGTCTACAACAATAAAATCAGCCGCATCACCTACTCTCAATAAGCCTACCGGCAATTTGTAATGTTGCACGGGGTGCACACAAGCTGCATTAAGAATATCGTACAAATTATACCCCTTCGCCAAAGAGCGCTTCACCAAGGCATTGATATGGTTAAGCACTAACTCATCGGGGTGCTTATCATCGCTGCAAAACATCACTTTTTCAGGATGCATATCCAACAAATCGCTCAGCGCTTCATAATTCTTTGCTGCACTACCCTCCCTTATAAGTATGTGCATATCTGCCTTCACTTTATCCAAGGCTTCATCCAACGTAAAACACTCGTGATCTGTTGTAATGCCGGCAGCAGCATAAGCAGCCGCAGTTTCACCACGCAATCCCGGGGCATGACCGTCTACCGGCTTTCCCACCTTATGTGCAGCAGCTATCTTAGCCATCACCTCAGGGTCTTTATACAGTACGCCCGGGTAATTCATCATCTCAGATAAGTACCAGATATCTTTATTATTCAACAAGGTTGTTACATCTGCAGCATTAAGCGTAGCACCGGCAGTTTCAAAATTTGTTGCAGGCACACACGATGGTGCACCAAAGAAAAATTTGAATGGCGAGAGCTTGCTATTGTCTATCATATACTGCACGCCCTCCATACCGCACACGTTCGCTATTTCATGTGGATCAGAAACAGTAGCAACAGTACCATGTAACACCGCTACCTGAGCAAAAGATACCGGCACCAGCATAGAACTTTCTATATGAATATGCGCATCTGTAAAGCCCGGCATCAGATATTGATCAGGCGCGGTTTCTAGTTCTATAATTGACTGTATCACCCCATCGGCAACAGTTACCTGTGCAGGATAGATACGCTTCTGAAAAAGATCAACAAGTTTGCCGGAGATAGTGAATGATTGCATACCACAAAGGTAAGAATAAATAGAGGGCTGTAAACCTGGTCTGTATCTGTACATACAACCCAAAAGACGGAATCGTTATATCTACCGGAACATCTGTTTGGGCAAACAGATTCTATTCTCCGACGTAATTACCCTCCTAAA
Organism: Chitinophagaceae bacterium; assembly: GCA_947454715.1. Lineage (GTDB taxonomy): Bacteria > Bacteroidota > Bacteroidia > Chitinophagales > Chitinophagaceae > Flavipsychrobacter. The sequence continues at coordinate 4,022 of CANGMZ010000082.1, read as the reverse complement.
TATTATTTCTGCCATTTACCATCTTAATAATTTAATTTTGAACTGCCTTCAACGGCACTCACTCTTATTTTAATAATTATGTATCGTATAGGACAAGGAATAGATTTCCACCAACTGGTCGAAGGAAGAGAATTCTGGCTGGGCGGTGTATTGATACCCCACACTAAGGGCGCACTGGGGCACAGCGATGCCGATGTATTGCTACACGCTATTTGCGATGCACTGCTTGGCGCATTAAGTTTGGGCGATATTGGAAAACATTTCCCGGACACAGACAATTCATTTAAAGGCATAGACAGTAAAATATTACTGGAACGCTGCTTTATTTTAATTGCACAAAAAGGGTATAGTGTGGTCAACATAGATTGCACAATATTGCTTCAAGCACCAAAAATCATGAAATACGCAGACGCTATGAAAGAGACAATTTCCCGCATACTGCATATTTCTCCCGATGATGTTTCTATTAAAGCAACAACCACCGAACAACTTAGTTTTATTGGCAGAGAAGAAGGCATTGTGGCCACTGCCAATTTACTGTTACGAAAAGATATGTAACCCCATATCTGCGCACACTTACTTATTATCACAGGTTACTTAAATACCATTGAATGTCAAAAAAAGACCAGGCAGTATACATGATACCCCTTCCCATTGCGGAAGGTGCATTGCACACGCTCTCTCCTGAAATAACCACACAAACAGGTAAGATCAAGCATTTCTTTGCAGAAGATCTTCGTACTGCAAGAAGGTTCGTAAAGTCACTGCACCCAACAATGGTGATAGAAACGCTTGAGTTTTCTGAGATTACAAAACACGAAGGTGCAGATAAAGCACTCTTCCGCAAATGGATCAAAGAGGGTCATAGCATTGGCATCATGAGCGACGCCGGCTGCCCGGGCATTGCTGACCCGGGCGCAGATATTGCAGCACTGGCCCACAATATGCATGTAAAGGTAGTTCCGCTTACAGGCCCCAGCTCTATTCTATTAGCAATAATGGCATCAGGTCTCAACGGACAGAGCTTTGCATTCAATGGCTACTTACCGGTAAAAGACCCTATGCGCAGCAAACGCATTAAAGAATTGGAAACGCATTCAGCAAAAGAAAAACAAACACAGGCATTTATTGAAACGCCTTATAGAAACAATTCTCTGCTTACAGATTTACTAAAAAATTGCCAGTCACATACACGTTTATGTATTGCTCAAAACATAAGCGCCCCCAATGAATCTATCAAAACAAAAAGCATTGCAGAATGGCGTCAGGAAGTTCCTGTCTTGGAAAAACTACCGGCTATCTTTGTAATGTTGGCATTCTGATATTTTAGCTTTATTCCTTAAAACACAACGGGCATACCATTTGGCATGCCCGTTGTTATTTTATATAATTATTAGCTACTTAATAGGCCGTCTTTTTATCTGCAACCATTTTCACACCAGACTTTGACATATCCATAATAATATTCACAGTCTCACCTATATAAATATCCTTACTTACATTTTTCAACCAGTCCTTATTCTTGATAATGCTTGTGCTGTCCATATTTACTCTTTCTTTATCTGCAGCAAGGTTACTCATATCAAGGTTATTGGCCTTCTTCTGCAGCTCTTCAAGCTTCTTAGTTATAGCACTTGCTTCTTCTAGCTCTTTGCGATATTTTTTCTCATTAAGCGATACTGTATTATCATCCATTTTCTTCTTTCTTGCAGCAGCTGTTTGCTCTACTAATTTGAATGTCGCATTAGCTGCAACACGGCTTTTACTCTGTGCCGCCAATTGGCTTACATTACCTACTGAATTAGATTTCTTGATCACAGACGCAGGAATCTCATCATAAGGTAATGCAGACTTATTTCTGCGCTCACCCATATCATCATCTTCAAAATAAGCATACGCATCTGGTAACAAGATATCCGGAACAACACCCTTTAACTGTGTAGAACCACCACTAACACGATAGAACTTTTCCATTGTCAGTTTTAATGTTCCTATTGATGGGTCTGCATTAGAGGTATCATTACGTAATTGCATTCTGGTCATTGGGTTCAATAATTCATCGAGTGGCAACATCTTCTGCACTGTACCCTTACCGTACGTAGGCGCACCTACTATTACAGCACGTTGGTAATCCTGCATTGCAGCAGCTAATATCTCTGATGCTGATGCACTACCCTGATTAACCATGATAGCAAAAGGACCTGAATAAATAGCAGTATCCGTAATTGAAGAACGAAGTGTTGTAACTGATGAATTACTATTCTTCACTTGTACAACCGGTCCCTTTCCAACAAATATCCCTGCCATCTCTACCACATCACCAAGTGAGCCACCTCCGTTTCCACGCAAATCAAGTATAATACCTGATACACCTTCTGACTTCAATTTCTTTACTTCTTCTAGTATATCTGTTGCACATCTGCGACCACTCGTGTGATTAAAATCCGCATAAAACTCCGGCAAATAAATATAACCGACTTTACCCTCCTTGCTGTTAATGATAGCCGACTTAGCAAAAGTCTCTTCTATATTCACCACGTCTCTGATAATAGGAATAACCTTTATCGTATTATCCGGTTTCTTAACAGTCAATCGAACTTCAGTTCCTTTATCACCACGAATCAATTTTATCACATCATTAATCTCATAACCTTGCACATCAACCGGAGCTTTATCTCCTTGAGCCACTTTTATGATCTGATCTTCGGCCTTCAGTTCACCTTGCTTCCAAGATGGACTACCTGTTACTATTCCTGTAATAGTTATATTCCCATTGTCCGGATTTTCTTTAAGTTGAGCACCGATACCGAAAAAACTACCACTCATCATTACATCAAATCCTTGCTTATCAACCGGAGGCAAATATGATGTATGAGGGTCTTCGGTCTCCGCTATAGCATTGACATAAGCAGTGAAGCGATCATCATCCTTCATCTTATGCATGCTCTTAAACAAACGCTGATACATCTTCTTCACATCCTCACGCGCCTGAGTTTCTAACTCCTGATCTGTCTTTACCTTTACATCTGCAGAATCTTTTTTCTTCTTCTCCTGAGCATCCTTCAGATCTACATATTTTTCCAACACTCTGTATTTCAACATCTCGGTCCATCTTGCATTGAGGCCGGCTTCACCATCTGCATAAGGCTCTTTCCTTGCATCCATTTGCAAACGATCATCTGAAGTAAATGTGAACGGCTTTTCTAAAATAGTCTGATAGTACTTTTCAGATCCGGCAATTCTTCGTTGGTATATCGCATCAAAAGAATCAAAAAACTCAATAGAACCTTCTTTTATCTCGTCATCTATCTTAAACTCATAAGCACCAAGTTTCGCAGCATCTTGTCTGGTAAAATACATCTTGTTATAATCGAAGTACTCCATCATTTTATTATATACTCTCGATGAAAAAGTATCGTCTACTGCCCGTGGTGAAAAATGTTCGTGCTGTAATGCTGCCATCACCGTCTCTACAACTAGCTTCCTCTTATCTTGTGACGACCTTGTATTCCTACCGCTATACTTAAATGAAAAAAAAGCAGCCAGAACACCAAGGATCAACAGCGGTATCAAAATTTTATTCTTCATGAACTTCAACATAGTCTTTACTTAATAAATTATAACAAATGTAAATTAAATGCTGTTAAAAAAAGCCTAATCAAAACGTAACCAACGGTTAAATGAAAAAGCCCATCAATGCAAATGAAAACACTGTTTGACAAATATAATTATGCCATCACATACGCGCATCACGTTACATTATTGGTTCACTCAATGATATGATTGACAACAGCGGTTTTAGATACTATTTCCCTGATTATTTGATCTAGCTCCAAAGCTGAGATTTTAAGATATTCAATGATTTGAGCTTGTTCCTCATCTGCGGCTTCGTCATCTTTGAACAATCCAGTTAATGCCATTATTTTAGTTAATGGCGCTCTTACATGGTGCGACTGTATAAATGCTATTTCTTGAAGTAAAACATTTTGCCGCTCTATTTTCTCTAAGTGCAATAACTGAAC
>CANGMZ010000081.1 GCA_947454715.1 Chitinophagaceae bacterium | reverse complement strand
ATCGAGCCCAATTTATGGCATGCCAATATTGGAAGTAGAAAAAGCAGACCATGTAATTGTGAATAAAAGAAGTATGAAGCCAGGCTATGCAGGTATTGAAAATGAACTGTTTTTCAAGCCTAAAACCTCTATGCTTTTCGGTGATGCTAAAAAAGTATTACAAGACTTGGTGAGTGAATTGAAAAATGTGTAAGACATCAATAATGGGGGTATAAATATATTTTAGCCCCAATACTCATCAAAAAAACATGATTTTATTAATGGGAACACTAAAAAATAGGGTATACCGTTACAAAAATTAAAAACTTTATCTAAATTTATGCCATGCTAACTAAGAGAGGCAGTATTTTAATCGCAGCTATAGGTGCTATATTTTGTTTACTATCAGTTGCTTATGTGTCCTGTACAAAGGTAGGCAGTAGCCCTGCTTGCAATGGTGTAATATGCCAAAACGGAGGATATTGTAAAAAAGGTCTTTGTGTATGCCCTGCGGGTTACGACGGATATAACTGCGCTACACCTGTAGTTGCCAAATATTTTGGCACCTGGGATGTGCACCAGACAGTTATAGGTAGTGATACAGTATCAAAGATTGGTAAAGACTCTTTGTACACTGTTTTTTTGAAAAAAACAGCTACGCCGACTACGTTTTTTATGGACAATTTCCTTGGAAATGCATCGTACAATGATTTGTTATGCACCCTTGATTCGCTCAATTCATTCAATTTTGCATTAGATACTGCCCGTGATTTCAACATGTGGTATGAGCATGTGAATATCAGACCGGGGACAATTGGTGTTATGCAAGCTGACAAACAAACGATTAATGCTAATGTGATTATCCGTTATGTAAATACTACCCACAACTGGCAGGTAGATACCTTACGTATGATTATGACACCACATCATTTTTAAGAGAAACATCTCTGATCAACAGAGGAAACATTAAATATATATTCAGATTTAAGTTCTGTTCAAATAAAAAAAGCTCCTGTTGAGCTTTTTTTTATGGAGACTTAAAAAAATGAAGTCAAAAGGCTAAATTTGCACGATTACAAAAAAATATATGGCACACGAAACACATAATGACGCAAGTTCTGAAAAGAACAAATCAATTGTCTCTTTCAAGTCTTCATTCTGGCTGGTTGTTATTCTTGTAGGTTTGTTCATCGCAGCCCTTAATTTCATTAAGGTAATGGGCGAGCATGAAGGTGGTAAAGTTGAAAAGACTGAAGCTACCGAGATGAAGGGTGAGAAAACAGAAGAACCTGCTAAAGAAGCAGAAGGTGCTAAGAAAGAAGAAGTTAAGGCTGATACAGCTACTCATAATAACGCAAAAGAAGAAGCAAAGCCAGCAGCAGCTAATGCTCCTGAGCATAAATAAGGTACAGCCTTGATATTCCATGCAGGTAAATGATGTTATTGTAGTAACCGGTGCGGCAGGTTTTATAGGTAGCTATCTTGTCGGTTATCTTAATCAACAGGGGTTTAATAATCTGGTGTTGGTAGATGATTTTGGCGTAGAGCGCAAACTACATAACCTGGAAGGGAAGAAATACCTGCATAAAGTTCACAGGGAAGATTTTTTTGATTGGAGTGAAGCCCACCCGGGTTTAGTGAAAATGGTCTTCCATTTGGGTGCGCGTACAGACACTACCGAAATGAACTATGCCGTTCATAAGAAATGGAATCTTGACTATTCCATTCATATATGGCAATTGTGTGTTCATGCAAATATCCCATTGGTATATGCATCTTCTGCAGCTACTTATGGCAATGGTGAGTTTGGTTATAATGATGCCCACGATGTGGTATCGAAATTACAACCACTCAACCCTTATGGTGTTTCTAAAAATGAGTTTGATCTCTGGGCTCTAGAGCAACGACATGAGCCTCCTTTTTGGGCTGGTTTGAAATTCTTTAATGTTTACGGACCAAATGAATACCATAAAGGCAGAATGGCATCAGTGATTATGCATGCCTACAATCAAATACAAAGCACTGGAGAAGTAAAGCTTTTTCGATCACATAACCCAGAATATAAAGACGGGGAGCAAATTCGCGACTTTATCTATGTAAAAGATGTAGTACGTATTTGTACATGGTTGATGGAACACAAACCTGCCAGTGGCTTATATAATACCGGCACAGGTGTCGCTCGCACGTTCAAAGATTTAGTAAAAGCTATTTTCAACACTTTACATATCACTGAAAACATTCACTATGTAGATACTCCTATTGATATCCGTGATAAATATCAATATTTCACAGAAGCCAATATGAATAAATTGAAGGTAGCAGGCTATCCACATGCATTTTATTCACTTGAGGAAGGAGTAAAAGAATATGTAACAGACTACCTTACTAATCATATTTATTATTAATTCTTAATCAGAATAGATAAAGTAGGAGACACATAACGATTGTTGTGTGTCTCTTTTGTTTATGTCAGTTCCTGCAAATCAATTACACACTCATCCAAATCCCATTCTAGACCTGCCACTTCATTATATTGTTTTTCAATAGACGTTTCAGATTATTAATAACCTGATGCGGTATTTTGAATTAGATTTGTAAAACAAAACATCAATCTCATGATTATAAAACTAATGTTGCTTATGTCGTTAATTCTGACTCCTGCGCCTAACAAAGAAGTACCAAAAAGTATTTATCAATTTAAAGTCGAAGACCTGAGCGGTGGTCAAATAGATTTTTCGAAATTTAAAGGAAAGAAAATACTTATTGTAAATACAGCCTCAAAATGTGGTTATACGCCTCAATATGCTGCACTTGAAAAGCTTTATGAGAAGTATAAAGGCAAATTAGTAATAGTAGGCTTCCCTGCAAATAATTTTGGAGCACAAGAACCAGGCACTAATGGAGAAATAGAAACATTCTGCACAAAAAACTATGGTGTTTCATTCCCAATGGCGGCTAAAATATCTGTAAAAGGAGATAATATAGCACCAATATATTTATGGTTGACAAAGAAAAAATACAATAATTTTCAAGATTCAGAGGTAAAATGGAATTTCCAAAAATACCTGATCGACGAAAAAGGTAATCTTGTTCATGTATGGATGTCTTCAACTACTCCTGATGATGCAGAAGTAATTGCTGCGATAGAAAAATAAGTTTAACTAGTTTATAAAATGTAAAAACTCCCGCGGTCGGGAGTTTTTACATTTTATAAACCCAAGAAAAGCCGAGTCTACAAGAATAACAGCAAGTTTTAACAACAGCTATATTTTGACGAACTGATCTCTGTTAACTAGACTACGTGCAAACTTTGTTTCCTTATAACTAAACCACATATACCATGCGGCAATAAAAGGAGCTACTACCATCAATGTATAAAAAATAAATTGCTTGCCATTGTCGGTATCAAATATGCTTACAGTAGCAACTAACACAGTAATGGTTGCTAAAACGTATTGATAAACTATTCTGCTTTTGTGCTTTTGGTAGTATTCGAGTATAAAGCCATTTACAAAGCAACTGATTACCTGTACCATTCCTAAAAATACATAAGCATATATACAATAATAAGCTACACCTGTAAACATGGCTGTGATAGCTGGTATAGCTACTGCCAAAATCTGCAGCCAAAAGTCAAACTGTTTATAAAATAATATCGTTTTCATTTTTATCAATTTTTATCAATTTTTATTAATTCAGTAATCGTCATATAGCCATACCAAAATGCTAATACAGGGCTCGCAACAATTATAACACAAAGAATCATTTGCACTGCCTGTATTATTTGATAGATATAATAGAGCTCGAACCTAAAAAGATATGGGATGCAGCCACAAACAAATATTGCTATTATAATTTCATAAGCATTCCTCCCGCGGTCTCTGATACGCTTATTCAATAACAATTTATTGATTCCACAGCTGATGGTCTGAGCTACCCCAAGAGCAATCCAGCCAACCAAAATGCTACCTTTTTCGTTGATGAATATGATTGGAATTAACAGCACAAGAATTTGAGCAATAATATCCATCCACTTAAAGAACAAGAGCGGTTTCATGGCTATTCGTTTGGAATGTTAACTCTGTAGGTACCTAAGTTTTCAGGATCATTGCGGTAATCGTAATGATTATTACCACGTTTATCTATCAATGCACGCTTGCGCAGGCGGAAGAAAATGAACATATTCATAAAATGCATACCACCGAGAATCAGAATGATAGCACCAAGTTTTAAACTTAATACTTCGACCAATTGCCTTGTATTATCAACCAGATCATAGGTTTTAAGGGTATAGACCGCATAACCAATATTTACCAGATAAAAGCCTACCCAAAGCAGATTATTTACTGCCTCTGCAAGCTCTTTGTTACCATGAAAAATATCTACCAGAAACATTTGTCCGTTTTTAAATAAGGTATGTGCTACCCAAACAGTAAGTACTATGGTAACAAGTAGATAAGCCGTATATAAAATGAGAATGTAGTTCATAAAATAGTTTTTTGGGAGTTGAAAATGTGTGTGTGTTGAATTGATTACTCAAATAATTTATGCAGAAGTCGCATGTTTAAATTATTACCGAAGGTGGAGCGTGAATGAACTTTTTCATAAAATAAATATTGAACTAATTATATTTTCAGAAAATAATGAAAATTTAATTGATTAAAAAAACCGGAGGCCCGGTTGTTGGCTCTTTAATCCCGCATGATGCGGGACTAAAGAACACAATTCAAAACAAAACAAACAAAGAACTTAATATAAATCAATGATCTAAGATCATTTTCAAATTTCATTATTTAAACAACTTTAGCAATGTACCTGTAAACCAATGCTCATCCATTTTCACCATACCATCAATACCTTTACTAGCTTGTGCTGAAAATTTTTGAATATCGCTGATCATAGAAACAAACTGCTTAGCTTCCTTATCATTTTTATCAGCTTCAACATTTTTAAGTTGATCTAATACGTTTAAAATAGGTTCTACCTCCCGGCGCTTACGCTCTTTTATGATACGCATAGCTACAATCCAAATATCCTTTTCCGCTGTAAAGAATTCTTTACGTTCACCTGGCTTTAAAATTTTCTCAACAATACCCCAGTCCATCAACTCTCGAACGTTCATGTTGGTATTTCCTCTGCTTATCTGAAGCTCAGCCATAATCTCATCTGCACTCATTGGCTCTACACTCACCAGTAGCAAGGCGTGTATCTGCGCCATAGTTCTGTTGATACCCCATTGTGTACCCAGAACGCCCCAGTTTTGAATGAATTGTTGTTTTGCCTCTGCGAGTTTCATAACACAAAGATAAAATGATTTTATCGAACTTTCAAAATTTACTGAAAAATAAATTTCAAATGAGCTCTATAATTACAAAAAAGGTCGAAGCTGCGCTTCGACCTTAAAAATATAAAGCTGTTTTGATCAAAAACTAAAAGGATCTTGCGCAGCTGTTTTAAACTCTGACCAAATATCATTAACCACATCGGCAGCAGGCATAATATCATCTATAATACTACTCACCTGACCAATCTCGAGTTCTCCTTCAATCATATCGCCTTCAAACATACCTTTCTTTGCTCTCCCCCTACCTAGTAGTTGCTGCAATCCTTCTACATCCATCCCACTGCTTTCCGCTTCAGATACCTGATTATAAAAAGGATTTTTGATAAGCCTTACCGGAGTAAGTTTTTTCAATGACAATATCGTATCTCCTTCATTAGCAGCAATTATTGCTTCTTTAAAAGCGAGGTGGCTAGACGCTTCAGGCGTACATACAAAACGACTACCAACCTGCACACCTTCTGCACCTAAAACCATCACAGCCATCATGCCCCTACCTGTAGCTATCCCACCGGCCGCTATCAATGGTATGCTTATGCTACGGCGCACCGCAGGTATAAGACACAACGTTGTTGTTTCCTCTCTACCATTATGACCTCCGGCTTCAAAACCTTCTGCAACAACAGCATCTACGCCTGCATCCTGGCACTTTTTAGCAAACTTAGCACTCGATACTACATGTACAACAATAATGCCGTGCTCTTTAAGTTTAGCCGTCCATGTTTTAGGATTACCCGCAGAAGTAAAAACAATAGGCACTTTCTCCTCTATAATTGTATTTACATGCGCTTCAATGTCGGGATAAAGTAGTGGCAGATTAACGGCAAAAGGCTTATCAGACGCTTTTTTATACTGCTGAATATGCTCCTTTAGAATATGCGGGTACATGCTCCCTGCACCTATGATACCTAAACCACCTGCGTTGCTGACAGCTGATGCCAACTTCCAACCGGAAGCCCATATCATACCCGCCTGAATGATAGGGTATTGAATGCCGAACAACTTTGTAATGCGGTTATCGAAACCTGCGCCACCCTCTGTAAACTTTCCCTGTGACATTTAAACTCTGTTATTGTTGTAATTAAAATTGATACTATGCCGTTACTTCAGCTTCCTTCTTAAGATAAAACAATGTGTTGCAATTGCCGGACCTAAAAGCTTCTTTAGCAGTTTCCTGAAGATATGTCGCAGTTACTGCACTATAGTGCCCCCACTCTTTATTAATCATATCAGCATCGCCCAACAACTCATAAAATGCAAGATTATTAGCTCTGTTCAGCAACGTCATGTCTTCGAAAGAGATCATCGCTTCTATTTTGTTTTTAGCCTTCTGTAGTTCTTTTTCAGTAACACCCTCTGCTACTAATTTTGCAATCTCCCTTTCTACTGCTTCATTTGCAGCTTCTATGGTTTTACCTTCACGAATCTTACCTTCAATAACAATCAAACCCGGATCCAGACTACCTGTGTGGTAACAATTGATATTACTGAATAATTGTTCTTCTTTTACCAATTTCTGGAATAAACGAGAAGACTGTCCGCTACCCATAATCTCAGTAATGAGATCACAAGCATAATAAGGCTCTGTAAGGCGTCCCGGTATATGCCATGCTTTATATAATGCATCAAGTGGAACATCTGCATGCACCACACTCATTCGTGGCTGTTCTTGCCTTGGCTCTGCAACTATATTACGAACATACTTATCTCCAGCAGGAATATCACCAAACCATTTTTCAGCCAATTGACGAACCTGCTCTACCGTGACATTCCCAGCAACACACATTACCGCACTTTGAGGACGATAGTGCTTGAAAAAAAACGCTTTTACATCATCAAGATGTGCAGTTTCAATTTGCTCCAGATTTTTACCGATGGTAGGCCATTGATAAGGGTGAGTAGTATAAGCTAAAGAACGTAACTTATGCCATGCATCGCCATAAGGCTTATTTAGATAGTGCTCTTTGAACTCCTCAGAAACAACTTTGCGCTGCACATCCAAACTCTTCTCACTAAAAGCCAAGGACAACATACGATCGCTCTCTAACCAGAAAGCAGTTTCAATATTTTTTAATGGGAGTTGTATATAGTAGTTGGTAATGTCATTAGTGGTGTATGCGTTATTCTCACCACCAGCCATTTGCAACGGTTCGTCATATTCCGGAATATTTACACTTCCCCCAAACATCAGATGTTCAAACAAATGTGCGAACCCTGTGCGTGCCACTTCTTCATCTCGAGCACCAACATCAAACAATATATTCATGGCTACCATTGGAGTAGCTTCATCTTTATGTACTAAAACTCTGAGCCCGTTGCCAAGCGTAAACCTATCAAATTGTAACATAGTCCTATTTTAGAATGACCAAAGTTAATTGAAAATGGGCCGCCGAATACAGCTCAATTAAAATGAGATTATTATAAATATCAATAGAAATTTAATTTACGGCATAGTTATTGTGGCTATTTTTGCTGAAATGTTCTCCCTAAGAAAGGTATTAACAAAAATTGGGATGGGCTTAATGCTCGTTGTGTTTTTGGTGGGCTCCACCCCACCCGAACATATCCATGACTTGTTTGCGCATCATGAAGATGGTGTGGACCCACAACTTAAAGATGGACAGTTTGTGCTTATGGCAGCACACCACCACTGTTCTTTTCTTGGGTTTGAATTTACTCCGTTCGTTACTACGGAAACCGAATATCTTTTCTTTGAGCACATCAGCCATGAAAATACGTGGCTAGATGTCGTTTATCATTTTCAATTCTCTGCTTCTCACAAGGTAATATCATTGAGAGGCCCACCGGCAGTGGCTTCATAACACTACCGTACCACTCCTGCAATACTGCCAGGAGATTCATTTTTATATTACAAACAATCAACATCATGGGTCGTTTCATAAACGCCATGGTATTGCCGGCAATATTTGCTGTGTTTCCCGTCGCTGTAAAGGCACAGGACTGCAAATATTTAGTGCACGGTGTAGTTATAGACAAAGGTCATCACCCGATACCGGGAGTTTTTGTGCACCTTGTCAATGACTCACTAGGCACAGCCACAGATACCAGTGGTAGTTTTACTTTTCCTAATATCTGCTCAGGTAGTCATACTATAGCATGTGAATCTATCGGTTACAAAAAAATATCACTAACTACAGATGTAACAGCTGATAAATTTTTAACCATTACAATGTCTAACGATGAAAATGAGTTAGGCGAAGTTGTTATCAGTGGCGAAAAAAAGCATGTGCTGCAAACCGTGACCACTCAGGAAATAAAGGGACTGGCATTGCTGCAAACCCGTGGTGAAACCTTAGGCGAAACGCTTAAGGAAATGCCGGGGATGAACTCCATTCAAACGGGTCCTGGATTATCAAAACCTGTCATTCATGGGTTACACAGCAACAGAGTATTGCTCATAAACGATGGAATAAGGCAGGAGGGACAACAATGGGGTTCAGACCACGCACCAGAAATTGATCCTTTTGTTGCCAATAAGATAACTGTGGTAAAAGGTGCGGCAAGCGTACGTTATGGTGCTGATGCGATAGGCGGTGTTGTTTTATTGGAACCAGACGATCTGCCAACAGAAAAAAGCCTGAACGGAAATATCTATGCTATTGCCGCAAGTAATGGTCATGCGGGTACCGTATCTGGCACATTACAAGGTGCTTTTGATAAGAAACTGGAGGGACTATCGTGGAGAGTGCAAGGAACACTGAAAGAAGCGGGTAACTTTTATACACCTAATTACTATTTGATTAATACCGGATTGAAAGAAGGTGATTTTTCAGGCAATGTTACCTATAAATGGAAACACGTCAATTTCAATCTGTATTACAGTCAGTATAATACAGAAACCGGCATTTTCGCAGGAGCAGAAAGTAGCAGCCCTAAAGACCTTGCAGAGAAGATAGCCAGCTCAAGACCACTAGTGCCTTCCTATTTTTCATACGATATCAACCGTAGCTATCAAACCGTAGCACATGACCTGCTCAAAGCCAGCGTGAACTACAAATTTGCCAATAATTCAAAGTTGGATTTGATATTTGGCAGACAAAAAGATCTACGTCAGGAATATGATGCGGGGTTGCCATATACGACTAATTTAGACTTGCTGAACAAACCACAGTTGAGTTTTAAATTAGTGACCCATTCATTAGATCTGATTTATACATCAGCAATTAAAAATGGATTTTCAGGCAGTGTAGGCATTACCGGAAATACATCGGGTAATGTGTTCGGCGGAATTAGGTACCTAATTCCCAATTTCCGGGATTATAATGCTGGAGCGTTTGCTATAGAAAGATACAACTACAAGAAGTTCACATTTGAAGGCGGATTACGTTACGACTATCGTTGGTTGAGGGTATATCAACGTAACCCGACAACACTGGCTCTTTATAATACCACTTATAGCTATCAAAATGTAACGGGCACAATTGGTGCAACGTATCGCTACAATGCACACCTTAATTTCACCGGCAATATTGGAACGGCATGGAGAGCGCCCAGTATCAATGAAATGTACATAAATGGGGAGCACTTCAGCAGTGCCAGCTACGAAGTAGGCGATTCTACACTCAAATCTGAAAGGTCTGTAAATACAAGTTTATCTGTCAATTACACAGGTAATAAGTTTAGGTTGATTGCGGACATGTATTACAATAAGATAGGAAACTATATCTATTCGCAACCTCAAATGCGATCTGTAACATTGGTAAGTGGCACGTACCCATTATTCCAGTATACACAAAACAATGTAAACATAAAGGGGATAGACTTATCGATGCAGTATGACCTTACATCGCACCTGAGCATACAGTCAAAAACAACCATAGTACTGGGATATAATGAATCTATACATGACTATCTTATTTACATGCCTGCCAACAGATTTGAGAATGGTGTTACCTATCAGTTTCATAAAATATGGAAGCTAAATGAGCCCTACCTTACAGTAGAGCAATTAACGATCAGTAAACAGGACAGAGTTCCACCAAATGTAGACTTTGCGCCACCACCTGCAGGATATACTTTAATCAATGTAAATGCAGGATTTACTGCCCCTTTCTTCCATCACTTGCTGACTGTCAACATTGGCGTAACCAACATTGGCAATACCGCATATCGCGACTATCTGAACCACTTCAGATATTATGCTGATGATCTTGGCTCTAATTATGTGCTCAGACTAAAATATTCGTTTTAACCTTACTTAAAAACTAAAAATGAAAAAGAAATCATTCCTATTATTTACCACCAGCATATTGATATTGATATTCTGGGGTTCATGTAAAAAAGAGGAGCAAGCAGTTGCTGCGCCACAACCAGACAATGAATTCATTACAACAGTTCAGCTAAAGGCAACCAACACTGTAGATGCTACAGATACCCCATCAGCAAAATGGGTAAAGCTTAACCCCGCAGATACGGCTGCTCCCGATCTTTCACATGCTACGCTGAGCCTTAAAAAAAACGCCAGCTATAATGTACAAGTAAAGTTTCTTGACGAGTCAAAAACACCGGTCGGCGACATAACACAAGAAGTTCTGACACGTGCAAACTATCACTTAGTTTGCTTTAATGTAGCTTCAGGACTATCTCTAACGGTTAGCCCAACGGACCATGACACTAACGTACCTGCTTTACCAATCGGGTTGAGTAATCTATTCTCAACCAACACTGTCAGCAGCGGCCATCTAGAAGTTTTATTGCACCATCAACCAAATGTAAAGAACGGCGACTGCGCTCCCGGATCTATAGATGCAGATGTCAATTTCACTGTAACCATCAATTAATCACCACCTAAAGAAAACAGAATGAAACATATTATTCTAACTGCATCAATAGCAATATTGATGAGTGGCAGTGCTTTTGCCCAAAATGAAATAAAAGAGTCAAAAGAAGCCCATGCACTTATTATCGGAGTAACCGGAGGATTTACATCGGCATGGGGAAATTTCACAAAAACAGATTATTACAATAATAAATCGGGCTTCGCTGCCGGGGAATATAATCTGGGAATAACCGGCACTTACATTATCAAAAAACACTTTGGCATCACAGCACTTGCAGGATATCAGCACTTTGGCATAAAGGGATTACAAAATTTGGCAGCCGGATATAAAGAAGATTTTGCGATAGACAGTGCCACTGTTTACGCAAAAGGGACCAACTACGCTATAAACCTTATGGCAGGTCCATATTACTCTATTACTGCCGGCAAACATTTGTTTATAGACATACGCGGATTGGCAGGATTAGTCAATGCACACTTAGCAGGCAATAAAGTAGATGTTGAAAACAATGTAGCGAGTTCATTTGAGCAAAAATCTGCCACGGCAAACACCGTAGGCTATCAGTTAGGTGCCGCAATAAGATATCAATTCAGCAATCATTTTGGGGTAATGATCGATGCAGCATACTATTATTCAAAACCCGAATTCACTGTTGAGAATATCAACAGAGCCAACAATGCTGGAAGACTAATTACAAGGTATAATGAACCAATACAAGGAACAAATTTAAACCTCTCATTTATTTATCAACTCAGTACTGCCAAGAGCACAAAGACAATCTAACGCTTCTATAGCATCAGAAAATGAGTATAACAAAACAGGGTGCCTTCTTGCGGAGGCACCCTGTTTCGGTTGGTACTATTGCTAAAATTATTGCACAATGAACGATCTTACTACTTGCTCATTGCTATCTGCATTAAACAAACGAGTATGGTAAACACCCTTTGCCCATGAAGCTACTGAAAGGTCTACCTGACCATTGATTTGACCTGACCATACTGTCTGACCGACAGCATTGATGATGGTAGCCTGAATATTGTTATTTGTGCCGGTAGAGATATGTAAAATATCAGTTGCCGGAACAGGGAATATTTTAGTGTCGTTAGCCAGTGTGTTTACTTGAGTAACACCGGTTGAAATAGGAAAACCTGAATTGTATGTAACTGTAAAGTTGGTTGAATTCACATTGAAGAATACATTTCCTGAACCCTTCACTTTAAAACGAACAGTACTGCTATTTGCAGCCGGGTTAGGCACTGTGATGCTGGCAGTACCGGTGTTTGGGAAAGTACCTACATGATACATCCATGTATTGCCTCCATCGAGCGACATATATATATCAACATTAGCAGCACTAATAGGCGCAGCAGTTGTACCTACTACATTCCATGTTACAGTTTGAGAACTGTGTCCCGCATAAGTTATACCTGAAGTTGACTGGCTGGTTACTTTAAATCCTGCACCAGTATTTATTGCATGAAGTGTAATTGAATCATCAGGGAAAACAAAACAACCATGATTATGAATGATATCGCGGAATGTGCATTTGAAAACAAGGTCACGAGCAACATCCGGCACTTTTTCACCTTGCGCATTTTCTGTGCCTGCATTACTCAACACACCAGATAATACCATACTCATAGTAGGGAATATTCTTAATCTAGAGGTAGTAGGATTGAAGGTTCTGAAAATAGGACCATTGTTATGTGTTGCAGAAAATGTAGCCTGAAAATCTCCTAAATCGTATTCTTCCCAGCAATACAATACTACAGAATCTGCCACAGAATCTACAGCAGTAGGGGCTAATAATTCAAAAGGAGTCTGGTAAGGAATAGAATAAGAAGTAGTGAATGCAGGCGCATTCACCAGCTTATTACCTGTTGCTGTTTTCACAGGACAAACGTCGCCATTTGAAGTAATATAGTCATGAATCTCATTCAGCGATTTGGCATGAAAATAAGGGTCACTGTGTGGTTGAATATCATCAGGATCACAAATACCTGCATAAGCCATAATTGTAGAACCACTGCCTGGCTCGTAAGCATCATAGTCTACCGCATTACCTGCGCAAGAACCATTAGCGCCATCATTGAATGTGTGGTCTGCACCAAACTCATGACCCATTTCATGGGCTACATAATCAATATCATAACCATCCCCTGTTGGCGTGCTGCTACCTGTAACACCCTGTGCTTTATAGCCGGCTTCACAAACAACTCCCAACAAAGCTAAACCTCCACCACCGGTGCTGAATACATGACCAATGTCGTAATTAGCATTACCTATCAATGCGTCGCATTCAGTCTGGTTATCTGTCAACAAATTATTCGGATTAGAATCATCCGGACCGTAAGGATCGCCTGTTGTTACAGGGAAGATCAATGAATTCTCGTTTGCTGCAAATACCATTGTTACGGAAAACTCACGCTCATACACTCCATTAACACGATTAATAGTAGTGGTCATTTTACTGAAAGTTTGCGCCACTGTAGGTGAAGACAAACCTGTTGCCGCTTGCGCATACTGGTGAGAGCAACCTAGTGCTAAACGATAAGTACGCAGTTGGTAACCATTCACTGTACGATGAGCTAACTTAGGTAAGTTTTTTTGTTCAATATCCATACTCTCTCCTGCCGGTCCGTTCTCATCATGACCTTTATGCACGCATTTCATACGCTGGCTTACTGTACGTGTTTCATCACCTTTATAGTGGACCATATAGTAACCATCATTATAGTTATCATAAGGATCTACCATGTATGTTTTTTCAGCGTCAAACACCATAGCATGAAAGCCATAAAGTGTAATATCGAGTTTCGCTGTAACAGTAGGATTGTTTACAGCTTCAGCTGTAAATGTATTGATACCCGGGAACTGCGCTGCCAATGATTCTGGCAACATAGGTGTTTGCCAAACTTTAAAATCACGGGTAGAACCATCAGGCATTGGGAGTGTTACTATCTGAGCCTGAGTAGGATCAGTAGACAAAGACAATAACTGTAATTTCAGGGTAGTCTCATCGAGCTTATACACTGAATATTTTTTAGGATGAAAAACCTGCAATTGCTGCGACGGCGCATTTTGCAGATCTACACTCTTCCATAAGTTGCCTGCCATAGACGCAGAACAGCCGAACACACCTGTCAATAACACCAGCCCTTTAAATAAACGCTTCATGTATATGTTTTTTAATAAAAATTTGTAAAGTGTAATTTAGACTTTTCCATCAATCTGAAAAAATCTGTTACGCCAATTCGCCACAAAACGGGGTAAAATGAATTT
>CANGMZ010000080.1 GCA_947454715.1 Chitinophagaceae bacterium | reverse complement strand
GGTGTATATAGTCTTACTGTTACATACCCGGGTACTGGTTGTGTAAGTTCGCCTGTTACCTCTTCTTCTGTCACTGTCAATGCAGTTCCAACTGTTGCATCAGTAACAGTATCAACTTACACAGTTTGTGTGGGTACAGCTGTTACTTTAACTGCGGGTAGCACAACAGGTGGAGGAGCAATCACTTCTTATAACTGGAGCGGCCCCAATAGTTACACTGCTACAAGTGGTGTTTCATCAATAGCATTTACACCTACCGCAACAGCAGCAGGTGGTGTATATAGTTTGTCAGTTACCTATTCTGGCAATGGTTGCACAAGCGCTAAGGTGACTACTTCAACCATAACCGTAAATGCACTGCCTACAGTTGGTGCAATAACATTATCATCCGCTACTTTATGTGCAGGTGCTACGCTAACGCTAACAGCAGGTTCTGTAACGGGTACGGGTACATTAACATCTTATAACTGGAGTGGTCCCAATACCTTCAGTACAACGAGTGCTGCGAATAATACTTCATTGTCTTCTATCACAACTGCCGCAACTGGTGTGTACAGTGTTTCTGTGAAATATCCTGGTACCGGTTGTGTGAGCAATTTTGCTATTACTTCACCATCGGTTACTGTAAATGCGCTGCCAACTATTTCAGGAATTACAGCGTCTAATACATGTGTTGGTTCTTTGCTTACACTTACAGCAGGTAGTGCCAGTGGAGCCGGTACGCTTACATCATATAACTGGAGTGGGCCTAATAGCTATAGTTCAACAAGTACAGCGACTTCTGCATCATTTACACCTACCACTACTGCCGCAGGAGGTGTATATAGCTTGTCTGTTACTTATCCTGGTGTCGGTTGTAAAAGTGCCGTTGTAGTTACTTCTCCATCTGTTTCTGTTAGCCCGGCAGTTGTTGCAGGAACAATCAGTGGTTCTACAGTTGTTTTGGTTGGTTCATCATCCACTTTGAGTAACACTACAGCATCGGGTGGTGCCGGTGTTTGGAGTAGTAGTAACACTTCTGTTGCTACTGTGACAACAGGAAGTACAACAGCAACAGTATATGCTATTGGGGCAGGAACTGCGGTTATATCTTATACTACAACAAATTCATGTGGAAGTGCAGGTGTGGCAACTATTACAATTTCAACACAATCGCCTCCGGTTATTACAGGTGTTGCACCTAATAAAGCAATACCGGGTGCCACTGTTGTTATTTCAGGTAGCAATTTCAATACTACAACATCAGCAAACATTGTGTTCTTTGGTGCCACTGCTGCAACTGTAACTTCAGCCACTGCTTCTTCACTTTCTGTAGTTGTTCCTGCAGGTGCAACTGCTCAATCAGTTTCTGTGCTCAATACAGCAAATAATCTGATTGCGTTTGAGGATAGTATGTTCGTGCCTATTTATACTAACACTAATTACATTAATGACAGTCTCAATTTTAAACCTGCTGTAAATTTTGTTACAACAACGGCAGCGTCCCATCCATACACGGCTGCTATAGGAGATATTAACGGAGATGGTAAGCCTGATTTGGTAGTAAATAACAGAGATAGTAATACAATCTCTTTGTTTATTAATGGTGCTATAACAGGCAATATCAACAATGGCTCGTTTACATTATATGCTAAGTATAATACACTCGGTGAGCCAAATAATATTAAGCTAGCAGATATTGATGGAGATGGTAAATTAGATATTATTGCTGCACATAATGGCTCATTCTATTTTTCTGTTTTCCGAAATACTACAGTTTCTGCTGCCGCTACCTCTTTTGCAACAAGATCAGATATTGTAGTAAGCGGAGCATATCCTATAAATTCGGTTGCAGGATTTGCAGATTTTGATGGTGATGGTAAAACAGATGTAGTGGTTACATTACCTGCCATGAACGCTATTGGTGTAATGAGGAATACTTCATCATCTGGTACTATCAGTTTCACATCCTCCGTTTCTGTTGCAGTTGGTTCTGTACCAACAGGTATTTGTATTGCTGATTTTGATGGAGATGGTAAGTCGGATATAGCAACCGCTAACTCGGGATATAATGCTACTACTTCTGTTTATGGAGGGAATAATGCTTCAGTTGTAAGAAACATGTCTACCCCTGGTACGCTGTCGTTTGCTTCTGCGGCTACTCTTTCTACAGGCTCAGGTCCTATTGATATTACTGCTGCTGACATTGATGGAGATAAGAAACCTGATCTGCTTGTTACAAATATAAACGATGGCACATTCTCTGTGTTAAGGAATATCGAAACTGCCGGTTCTATCACCTCTTCTTCTTTCTCTGCTAAAGTTGATTTTACAACAGGGACCGGAGCTACTGGTATTGCAACTGCCGATCTTAACGGTGATGGTAAGCTCGATGTAGTAGTGTCTAATTATGATGGCTCAATTGCAATGTTCAGAAATACAGCAACAGTTGGCGCGTTTTCTTTTGCTCCTAAAACTGTTTATGCTGCAGGTGCTTTGCCAACAACTGTAACTATTGGTGACCTCGACGGTGATGGGTATCCTGATGTTGTTGTGGGTAATCAGGGTAGCAATACAATCTCAGTTATCAAAAACTATCCGCTACCTTATGTTGCGCCGATAACAGGTATTTCGTCTATGTGTTTGGGTAATAGCACTACACTTTCTAATGTAACCGCAGGTGGTTACTGGAGTATTGCTCACAGCAATGCTACGATTACTGCTGCAGGTGTTGTTACCGGCATAGCTGCCGGCATTGATACCGCTATTTATACTGTTGTTATCGGAAACGATAGTAATGCTGCAAGAGTACAAGTAATTGTGAATGCGCTTCCTGCTGTAACACTAGGTGCATTCCCAAGTGTATGTCAGTCTGCTACATCTGCTACAATATCTTATTCAGGTGCTGTCGGTAGCCCTACTACATACAATATAGTTTGGGACAGTGCCGCTTTAGTCGCTGGTTTTACAAATGTTTCAGCATCTCTGGCACCGTCTATTATCACACTGGCAATTCCTTCTGGTTTATCAGGTGTTTATAACGGTTTCGTAACCGTTGCCAATGGTTCATGTACAGGTCTCGCGACTCCTTTTACAGTAACGCTTTATGCTTATCCTACTGCATCCGTTACTTCTGTACCTGCTCCATGTACTGGTTATGCTGCTGATTTAATTATATCTGGCACTTCTGGTGCTTCACTTACTTATAGTGTTGATGGTGGTTCTGCTGTTGCGGGTTTACTGAATGCCGGTTTATTTACAATCAATACAGGTACAATTTCGACTCCCCATACATATACTTTACTTGAAGTGCATAATAGTTATTGTACCAGATTAATTGATACAACGGTTACAGTTACTCCTGTTATTATGCAGTGGGTAGGTGGTGTCGTAGGTCATGAAACTGATTGGGTAACTGCTGCTAACTGGGGTTGTGGAAATGTGCCTACTGTTTCTGATGATATTATCATTCCCGCAGGAACAATTTATTCGCCGGTGTTGTCAGCCGCTTCAACAGGTTTTGTAAGACGCATGAATATATCTGCCGGAGCAATCCTTACACTTGGTAGCAGTGCTGTTTTATCTGTAAAATCAACATTTATGAATAATGGTGTAGTAGCTGGTCCGGGTACGATTTTGTTAAATAACTTATCTTCTCAATTAATTGGAGGTTTAGGTATTGTTAATAATATAGAATTACATAATAGCAATGGTGTAACTATTGATACAGCAGCCAGACTAACTATTAAAAAAACGCTTACATTAAGTTTAGGTAGCTTAATGACGCACGATAGTCTCGTATTAGCTTCCGATACCGCTGGCACAGCTCGCATAGCAGCTATTCCGCCCGGTGCTACAATTATTGGAAAGGTGAAGGTGCAGCAGTATGTGCAAGGTGGTTATCGTCGCTTCCGCTTTTGGAGTCATCCTTTTAGTGAGTCTATGTCTATGTCTCAGATAAAGACTGCAATTGATATCACAGGTTCTGGTGGTGCAGCTAATGGTTTTACTCCAACTACTACTAATGCACCTTCCGCATTCAGATTAGATCCGTATACAGGTAACTCAACCTTGTCTTACGATCCGGGGTGGAAGCCGTTCACTAAAATCAATGCATTGGCTGCTGATAGTAATAAACTCAGACGTCATCAAGGTATACGTTTGTTCTTTAGGGGAGCAGTAGGCGAAGGCTTGGGTTACTATTTCACATATACACCATCATCTGTTGTGGTGTCTATGACAGGGAATGTTAATCAGGGAGCACAAACATTGTATTTAGCAAAAGGTGCTGATACCACACAAGATTACAATATGGTAGGTAATCCTTATCCATCGCCTGTTGATTTGGGAACTGTATTGTATAATGCAAAGCAAAATCATCAGATTGTTGGTTCTGCTTTTTATATGTGGGATGCGACTGTTGGTTCTGCCGGACAATATGTTGCAGTGCCTATTGGTATAGGTTCACCGTCGCCTTATTATCTTGAGGCTAATGCTGCTTTTCAGGTACGTGCCGCTCATGATAGTGCCACACTTTCATTTACAGAAAATAATAAAGGCGCAAATTTCAATACAGAACTCTTTAAGGCTCCGGCTGATTATGTTTCATTGTCTGTATATGACTCGGCTTATCATAAATACGATTTATTGCGTGTACAGTTCAATAACTTAGCTACAGATGCAGAAGATAATGATTATGATGCGGTAAAGCCATTAGGAACTGATTTCAATTTCTACAGTATTGCCGGCAACAAACGAAAATTAGCCATTGATGCTCGCCCTTATGCTGTTGATAAAATCATTCCATTAGGTGTCAGCAGTACATTCAATCAAGATTTTATTATCAGAGCAGATAATGTTGCAATTCCATCTGGTGCAGAATTATACTTGATTGATAAATTCTTAGATAAACGTATTTTACTGAAAGCAGGTGCTGAATATCATTTCAAGGTTTCCGCAGATAATGCTAGTCAAGGTGATAATAGATTTGAGTTAGGAATGAAAACTTCTGCTCTTGCTGAGAATGAGCAACTTCATGTATGTATGGCACCAAATCCAGCAACGGACGATGTGAATATTACATTTTCCGGAACAGTTGCGAATAATGTTAGTGTAAAGGTTACAGACATGTTGGGAGTAGTTGTGTATCAACACAATTATGGAATACTGCAAACAGGTAAATTGTCTATGCCTTTGACTAATATTGTACCTGGTATCTACATGGTCGAGTTTTCATCAGGGAATAGAAAAGTTGTAAAGAGATTAGTAAAAGAATAACTGATATTAAGACGTTTGGAAGGGTTGTTCATTTTGTGGACAACCCTTCTTTATTTAGGGTACGCCGCATTTTTAATACTTTGGCACATCTAATGCGTGTCTGTGTTATGGTTTATATATATTATTTATAAATTTTATTCATAGTTAATTTTTTCAAAAAAAGACCATCAACTTACACTTGATATTAGATTGATGCATATTTTTACAGTCCTTACTTTTAACTGATACACCACTCAATTCGAATAAATTATTTCTTAAATCACAAAAATATTATGCAACACCCTGAAGGTTATGTGAACCATGAAATAGAACATGGAATAGCAACAATAGAATTTTTTCATCCATCAAGTAACTCTTTGCCATCTGCTATCCTTACAGATTTGGCAAAAACTATCAACGATGTTGGTATAGATAACAGGGTAAAGGTTATTGTTATTCGTAGTTCTGGAGATCGCGCTTTTTGTGCCGGTGCTTCATTTGAAGAGTTAATGTCTATCAGTAATGTAGCTGAGGGAACTAAGTTTTTCAGTGGTTTTGCGCAGGTAATCAACGCAATGCGTAAATGTCATAAATTGATAATTGGTAGAGTGCAAGGTAAAGCAGTTGGAGGTGGCGTTGGTTTGATTGCTGCTACTGATTATGCTATTGCCACTGAAGATGCTTCAATAAAGCTTAGTGAATTAGCTGTTGGAATTGGTCCTTTTGTTGTAGGTCCTGCTGTAGAACGTAAGATCGGTCTTTCAGGTTACTCTCAATTAGCTATCGATGCTACGGAATGGCGTTCTGCAGAGTGGGCTAAGAGACATGGTTTATACTCAGAAATTCATAAATCTATTTCTGATGTTGATGATTCTGTAAACAGTCTTGCTGACAGATTAGCACATTCTAGCCCTGATGCTATGGCACAACTCAAAAAAGTATTCTGGCAAGGAACGGACAATTGGGACACTTTATTATCAGATCGTGCTGCGGTTAGCGGTCGTTTGGTATTGAGCGATTTCACTCGTAATGCGATAAATGCTTTTAAAGCAAAACCTGCAAAGCAATCATAATTAATTCTTTTACAATGTTTTATATAGCCCGGTTCGGTATCTCCGTTCCGGGTTTTTTATTGCTAGTCGGGAATCTTACAGTTCAAAAAAGTCTTTTAAAAATACTTTTGGCTATTGACTGCTTAATTTTGACTTTTGCAACATGTATACGCTGAAGAAAAGTCTCGGACAACACTTTTTGCATGATGAGCAAATGTGCCAGAAGATAGTGGCATTGCTCAATGTAAAGCCGGGAATGAATTTATTGGAAGTTGGACCGGGTGGGGGAGCCATTACTAAATATCTTTTACAATTGAAAGATGTTGATTTCAAGGCAATAGAGATTGATACTGAAAAGATTGATTATCTCCATAAAACATATCCGGAACTTGTAGGCAAAATCATTAGTAAAGACATTCTTCAGGCTGATGCTCCTTTTGAAGGTGAATTCACTGTTATTGGTAACTTCCCTTACAATATTTCTTCTCCTATATTATTTAAAGTGCTTGACTGGGAGCCTCAGGTACAGGAAGTTATTGGTATGTTTCAGAAAGAAGTAGCTATGCGTGTTGCTGCAGGGCCTGGAAGCAAAACCTACGGTATACTCAGTGTGCTGATGCAGGCATTTTTTAAGGTAGAATTCATGATTGAAGTACACGAGAATTGTTTTACACCTCCTCCAAAGGTAAAAAGTGGTGTATTGAAATTCACCAACCTGCATAACCCATACAATATTAATGATAAGAGAAAATTCAAAATCTTAGTAAAAGCGGCTTTCGGACAGCGACGTAAAACTTTGAGGAACGCACTAAAGAGTGTTGTGCCTGCTGCTGCACTTGCCGAACCTATAATGGATAAAAGAGCAGAGCAACTGTCTGTTACTGATTTTGTTGGCCTGTATGAACGTTACTTCGCATGAGTTTAGGTAAAGTATTGATTGCTGCACCTGTGCATCAGGTACTTATAGAAGGGTTAATTGCCGCAGGTTATACCTGTGAGTTGCATGAGCATATTACACAAGTTACTGCTTATACCTTGGTCAGTGATTGTGTAGGCGTTATCACCTCTACACGCTTACAACTTGACAGGGAGCTGATAGATGCTGCGCCACACTTAAAATGGATTGGGAGAATGGGCTCCGGTATGGAGGTAATAGATGTTAATTACGCTCAGCAAAGAGGTATATTGTGCTATAGCAGTCCCGAAGGTAATTGTAATGCTGTTGGTGAGCATGCAATGGGTATGTTACTCGATCTTAATCGCAGAATTTCAATTAGTTACAATGAAATGAAGCAAGGATTATGGTTGCGCAATGAAAATCGTGGGGTAGAACTGGAAGGCAAGACAATTGGAATCATAGGTTTTGGGCATACCGGTAGAGCATTTGCTAAAAAATTACAGGGTTTTGATATGGAAATACTTGTATATGATAAGTTTCCGGTAGAAAAAGTCCCTGATTACGTAAAAAAATGTTCAGATTTAGCCCCAATTTTTGAAAAATGTGATATTATAAGTTTTCATGTTCCGTTTATGGAAGATACAATACATTACTTTAATGATGAATTTGTATCAAGTATGAAGAAAAAATTTACATTGATCAATACATCTCGTGGTCAGGTTGTAGATACAGTGACATTACTCAGGGGGATAAAGGAAGGTAAAATTACCGGTGCTTGTCTCGATGTTTTTGAGGAAGAACCGCTCTCAGCAATGCCTCCGGAGGTAAAAGCAGCAATGCACGAACTCATGAATTTGCCTGTAGTGATAACTACGCCACACATCGCCGGTTATACATTTGAAGCACTTTACAAAATGAGTTTCACACTGTTAAACAAGATAGTAGCAAAATAATTCTCGCTTTTTTGTGATTTTTTTTTGTTTTCACCCAAGTTATGAAGCCAATATTTCGTCTTTATATTAACAGCTATTAACAGGAAATTCATTTTCAGTTAACTGTGTTAATAAAAGGGGGAGAAAATATATTTCTTAACTGGCATAGTTTTAACGTTTTTTTTTATCTTTACGCCCTCATTTGATAATAATTTATTAATTTAAAATATGAATCGCACATTACGTTATCTCCTTTTACTGGTTTTCATTGGGCTGTCGGGATCAGCCTTTGCGCAGGAAATATTGGGTATAGTTACCGACTCTAAAAATGAGCCATTGGTTAATGCCTCGGTTTCAGTAAGGCAGGGTGGCATCCTTAAAGGGGGCTCAGTAACGGATTATGACGGTAAGTATAGTGTTAAACCACTGGAAGCCGGTTACTATGATGTTACCGTTTCTTTCGTTGGTTACAAGACTACAACAGTTACTAAGGTGATAGTTTCTCCTGGCGAAAAAACCGGTCAGAACTTCAAATTGGAGCCAAGTGCAGGTACTAACCTTACAGAGGTTACTATCGTAAAGTATAAGAAGCCACTTGTTGACCCTTACAAGCATTCTAATATTATTACTTCAGAAGAGATAAAAACTAAGCCAACAACACAAACTGTTGACCTTGTGGCACTTTCTCCGGGTATCTACCAGAGCAAGCGTGGTCAGGGTATCAACTCTGATGGTGGTCGTAGCACTGGTAACCTTTACGTTATCGATGGTGTTCAGGTTCAGGGTACTCAGGGTATTGATATGGCACAAGGTGCTACAGAGCAGTTGGAAGTTATTTCTTCTGGTATCCCGGCTAACTATGGTGACGTATCTGGTGCGGTTATCAACATCACATCTAAAGGTGTTGCTCAGAAATTTAACGGTAGTGCTCGTTTACAGCATTCTATTGATGGTTACAACAACAACCTTGCTTCTTTCAACTTGGCTGGTCCTCTGATGAAGAAAAAAGTTGGTGACGATACAGTTAAGAGATCTGTAATGGGTTTCTCTTTAAGTGGTGACTATTACAATGATCAGAACAGATATCCTTCTTACAATCCTGAATACATAACTAAGAGCGATGTATTAGCTGATTTACAGAAAAATCCTTTGAGAATAGTTGCAGACAACAGCGGTCAGCCGGTTTACAACTATGCCTCTAACTACATTACTCGCGATCAGCTGTCTACAACTAAGAAGCCGCCACACAACACAACTCAGGAAGTTCGTTTGAATGGTAAGGTTGATTACAGAATCACTGATAACATGCGTATTGCTGCTGGTGGTATGTTCGATTACACTAAACAAGATCAGTATAGCCGTGCAAGAAACTTGTTTGCACCTGATGCTACTCCGGTTCAGAACACTTACACAGGTCGTGGTTATGTTCGTTTCAACCAGAAGTTTGGTAAGCAAGGTTCTTTCGATACAGGTAAAGCAAGCATTATAACTAACGCTTCTTACTCAGTACAGGTCGATTACCAAAAATTATATCAGAATTCTCAGGATCCTACTTTCAAGGAAAATATCTTTAATTATGCCTACATAGGTAAGTTCCAGAAAAATTACACTGATTTCTATCTGCCAAACCAGTATGATTCTGCTAGCGGAAGAAGAGGTACAGTCTTATTGGGGTCTGTTCCTTCAGGTATTGATTTTACTAGATCTGAATTGAATCCGAATTTGGCTAACTACACTACACAGTATTATAACTCTATCGGTGAAAATCACCCACTTACATTAACTCAGCTTCAAGCTAAAAATGCTTTGGCTAACGGTGATGAGCCATATTATACTTACGGTTTATTCCTTAGTCCTGGTTCTTCTCAGAGCGGTTATTCTAATTTCGCTTCTAACCAATACGCACTTTCTGTTGATGCGAGCTTCGACCTTAAATTGGGTAGTATCAAGCATGGTATAGAATTTGGTTTGTACTATCAACAGCGTATTCAGAGATCTTACTCTGTTAGTGCAAACTTGAACGGTTCTGGTACAGCTTCTTTATGGCAGCAGATGAGACAGTTGGTGAGCAGCAAAGACAATGGTAACCTTACATTAGATAAGAACAATCCAATCTTCGTTGTTAACGGTAAGCACTATACTTTGGATGACGTTAAGGCGGGTGCTATCATCCCTGGTCCTACCGATACTATCATGTATAACTATATCAACAAAGTGCAGACTCCATTTGACAAAAATTTGAGAAAGAAATTAGGTTTAGGTGCAAATGCTGATATCAATATTGATGCACTTGATCCTTCAGTTTTCTCTTTAAATATGTTCTCTGCTGATGAGTTGTTGAACAGCGGTAACCCATTTGTTAGCTACTACGGTTATAACTATACCGGTGGTACTCAGACAGGTACGGTTAACTTCAATGATTTCTGGACTGCTAAAGATGCAAATGGTAACTACACTCGCCCAATCGGTGCTTTCAGCCCTAACTACATAGCTGGTTATGTATTGGATAAGTTCGATTATAAAAACATCCTTTTCAACATTGGTGTTCGTGTGGAAAGATATTCTGCTAACACTAAGGTGTTGAAAGATCCATATTCTTTGTATGCTACAAAAACAATCAGCGAAACTCAAGATAAGGGTATCTTGAATGACATTAACGGTGGTAAACATCCAACTAACATTGGTGGTGAGTCAGTAGTTTATGTTGATGATAACTCTAGCTCTAACCCAAGAATCATTGGTTATAGAAATGGTGCAAACTGGTACGATGCTACTGGTAAGTTCATTGAAGACCCATCAATTCTTAAAGATTACTCGGGTGGTCGTGATCCTCAGCCTTTGTTGGCTGACGGTGTTAAGAAAATCACTGATAGCGCATTTAATCCTAACCAGTCATTTACAGATTACAACCCACAGGTTACTGTAATGCCGCGTATACAAGTTGGTTTCCCAATTTCTGAGAACTCTAACTTCTTTGCTCACTACGATGTTTATGTTCAGCGTCCTTACCCTACAGGTTTGGGTATTGCTACAGCTTACGATTACTATTACCTTAACCAAAACTCTAACCAGATCATCAGCAATGCAAATCTGAGATCTCAGAAGACTTTTGACTACGAATTAGGTTTTGAGCAAGTTATCGGTAAAAATGCTGCTATGAAGATTATCGGTTTCTACAAAGAGCGTAAAGACATGATCACTGTACAGCCTTATCTGTATGCATGGCCTACTACTTACTACACTTATGGTAACCGTGACTTCTCTTCTTCTAAAGGTGTTAAGTTGTCTTACGATATGCGTGCAACTAACCACTTGACAATGAATCTTACTTACACACTTCAGTTTGCAGAAGGTACTGGTTCTTCACCATACTCTACAAATGGTGGTGGCGGTGGCCAGATATCTCCACAAGGTTTGTTGCAGAGCTTCATCGAAGCTGGTTTGCCTAACCTTCGTTATATCTCTGCTCTTGATTACGATTCACGTCACAACATTACTGCTAACCTAGATTACCGCTTTAAAGACGGTGAAGGTCCAACCATCAAGGGTAAACACATCTTCGCTAACTCTGGTCTTAATTTAGTTGCTAGAACTAGAAGTGGTGAGCCTTACACAAGATTTGCTAATGCACAGGGTAATACTGTAATTGGTGGTATCAACGGTTCACGTATTCCATGGCACTTTGGTATGGATGCTCGTATCAATAAGGATTTCACTTTCTCTATGGGTAGAAAAAGTTCTATTGATGGTATCAAGGCAAAGAGAATGCAAAGCTTATCTGCTTTCATCTATGTACAGAACCTATTGAATACTCGTGAAATACTTGCTGTATATGGTTATACTGGTCGTCCTGATGATAACGGTTTCTTGTCTTCATCTTATGGTCAGCAAGCAATACCTCAGCAAGTTAGCCCTCAGTCTTACACAGATTTGTATAAAATATCTACAAATTCTCCGGGTAATTTGAACTATGCTCGTACTATAAACTTTGGTCTGGAATATAATTTTTAATTTCTAATTACAATATAACTTTATTAAGTTATGAATTTGACAGGAAAAATACGATTTGCGGGAGCCCTTTCTTTACTTGGCATTTTGGGTCTCACCGGGCAAGTTACCGCTCGTGAGAATGTGACGTCATCGGGTCATAAAGATGCATTAAAGACTACAGTTACAGGTTGTCAACCAGCCGTTTCTGCTATCGATCTTGACATTAACAATGTTAGAGCAAGGTTAATGACTGGTGGCGATATGTGGTGGAATATTGGTCTCGAAGTTGCGGCCTACGAAATACCAAAAAATTCCGGTAAAAGTTCGCAGTTCGCTGCTTCTTGCTGGATAGGTGGTTATGATAAACAAGGACAGCTTAAAGTTGCTGCTCAGACTTATCGTCAGGATGGTAATGACTACTGGCCTGGTGCTCTAGACGTTGCTACAGCTAAAATCACTTCAGACGAGTGTGCTAACTGGGATCGTTTCTGGAAAATAGAAAAATCTACAATTAATAAATTTATAGAATTATCTAAAACAGGTGGTTCTGTCGCTGGTTCTGAATTCGATGTAATTCGTGGATGGCCTGCTTCAGGTAACTCTTTGAACACTAAGGGTGCTAACGGTATTCCACTTACATTAAGCTCATCTTCTACTTATGCTCCTTTCGTCGATTTGAACGGAAATGGTATATATGAGTATGCTAATGGTGAATATCCTGCTATCAGTGGTGACCAGTTTATCTGGTGGGTAACGAATGATGCCGGTAACGTTAAGCAGCAAACACAAACTGCTGCTATGGGTATCGAAGTACAGACTTCTGCATTCGCATATTCTACTCAGGACTTCCTGAACAACGCTACCTTCTGCAATTACCACGTTGTAAATCGCGGTGCACTTACTATCGACAGCACTTATATTGCTGTATGGGATGACTGTGACCTTGGTTACTATCATGATGACTTTATCGGTTGCGATACTGCTCGTGGTCTGGGTATCATGTATAATGGTTCATCTAACGATGGTCAGGATGGTGGTTATCCGGTAAACAGCTATGGTGCTAATCCGCCACAAGTCGGTCTTGACTTCTTCCAAGGGCCTAAACGTCCTATCAAACGCCCGGGTATGAAAGATACTTTCGAGCGTCTGAAAATGACAAACTTTACTTACTACAATAATGATGGTGGTGTTATCGGTAACCCTTCTAATGGTCAGCAGATATACAACTACATGACAGGTTCTATCAGAAATGGTGACCGCTTCAGTAACGACTTCCAAGGTCCTGGAACTAAATCAGTAGGTTATGGTTCAGGTCCGGTTACGAATTTCGTATTTACAGGAGACCCTGGTGACAAGACTACTTGGTCTGAGTGTACTTGCGATAACCAAAGAGGTGATAGACGTTTCATATTCTCTTCTGGTCCATTCGTTTTGTTGCCTGGTGCTGCAAATGATATCACTTTTGGTTGCGTTTGGGCTTCTGGTGTTGGTGGTTGCCCTAACACAGATTTCAAAACTATTAAGAGTATTGATGATGGTGCGCAGGCTTTGTTCGAGGCTGGATTTAAAACAGTTGAAGGTCCTGAAGCTCCAAGATTGGTTGTAAGAGAATTAGATCGCAGATTGGTATTCTATATAGTAAATGATTACGGTAGTAATAACTATGCAGAAAACTATGGTCGCTCAGATGGTGCTTATAATGACTCTCTGAAATATCACCAAATTGTTTCTAACGCTAAGGAAGTAAGTAACGATACACTTTACAAGTTTGAAGGTTATCGCGTATTCCAGTTGGCTAACAGCAATGTAACATCAGCTGAAATCTTCAACCCAACTACTGGTGAAGTTGATAACACTAAGGCTTATGAAGTATTCCAGTGCGACTTGTCAAATAAAGTAACTAAGATTGTTAACTATACTAAGAATACATCAGTAAGTGATTCTACTTGGGTTCCTCAGATCAAGGTTGTAGGTAAGGATAGCGGTATCACTCACAGCTTCCAGATTACTCAGGATCAGTTCTCTAACGTTGCTGACAAATCTTTGATTAACTATCATAACTATTACTTTGTTGCTATTGCTTATGGTTATAACAACTTTGCACCATTTGATCCTAAAAACTATAATTCTACTCAGCGTATACCTTATTTGGGTAGTGCACACGGTGCAGGTGGTATCAATATCCCGGTTGCAGTAGGTATGCCTAACCCGGCTAACGGTGCTATGGGTACTACTTTGAATGCTGACTTCGGTTCAGGTATCATTGTTACTCGTGTTGAAGGTGTTGGTAACGGTGGTAACACTGTAGAATTAAGTGATGCTTCTACTAATGCTATCTTGAAAGATGATTCAGTTAATGC
>CANGMZ010000079.1 GCA_947454715.1 Chitinophagaceae bacterium | reverse complement strand
TCTTCCTTACGGTCTCTCAGCGATGGTACTCTTATCGGTACAGTACTTAGACGGTAATAAAGATCCTCCCTGAATTTATATTGACTGGTAGATTCCAGTAAATCTCTATTTGTAGCAGCTATTACACGAACATCTGTTTTTTGCACTTTCGAAGACCCTACGCGTATAAATTCCCCGGTTTCCAATACACGCAACAAGCGAGCCTGAGTTCCTAATGGCATTTCTCCTATTTCGTCAAGAAATATAGTACCTCCGTTTACTGTTTCAAAATACCCCTTACGGCTATCAACAGCACCGGTAAACGATCCCTTCTCATGCCCGAACAACTCACTATCTATCGTGCCCTCCGGTATTGCACCGCAGTTTACAGCTATAAATGGATTATGTTTTCTTGGCGAAAGGGCATGTATAATATTAGAGAATACTTCCTTACCCACGCCACTTTCTCCGGCTATCAATACCGAAAGATCTGTATTGGCTACCTGAACAGCCGTATTTAGTGCATGATTTAGGGCGGGTGAATTACCTATGATGCCGAACCTGTTTTTAATGCTTTGGATGTCCATATTATAAAAGTCTGAAACCCGAGTTTTATCGTGAAATAACTTTTAACCAACAGTGGTCAAAAAGTCATTAAAGATGACAAAATTACGGCTTTTAGTTCTATTGTATCAAAATATAACCCATCAATGACCTACATCAATACGTTAATTTTATAGCCAAATAGTAGATGGAATGGTAGAAGCAGACAACTAATCTTTCATCAGCAATGCAGATAGATTATTGCTGGTCAGCGGCTTATTCAAAAACTGTATTACAGACGAATAATTAGGAATTTTCACTATGTCATTGTCATTTATAGACGAAGAAATAACATAGATGTTGTAGTTCTTGGTAATATTTACAGGCAATTTTTCAAAAGCTTCTACAAATTCAAAACCATTCATTACAGGCATTTGAATATCAACGAGTACGATAATAGGGTATGGACTATTTGTGGTATTGCTGGTAATAAACTCAAGTGCTTCCTGAGCAGACAAAAACGAAACAACTGATGCACATTTGCCGGTGTTCTTGATTATCTTCTCTGCAATAAAACAATCAAGTTTGCTATCGTCAATAACAATAAAATGCTGTTGTTTATTTTGTATCATGTGGTTTTCCTGGGATAGTTACTTTAAAAATAGTTCCTTCGTCAACGGTCGATGCTACTTCAATTTCGCCATTTAGCTTATTGAGCGCATCTTTTACATTATACAACCCAAAACCTGATCCTGCTTCTTCTGAGGTGGCTCTGTAGAACATACCAAAGATGTTTTCAATATGATCTTTGTGTATCCCTATTCCGTTGTCTTTTACAAATATAGTTGCTATCCCCTTACTTACTGTAATATTTACGTCAACAAATTTGTCTCTGTTGCTTTTTCTTTGATACTTGAACGCATTAGAAAGTAAGTTGGTAAGTATTATTTTTATTGATATTTGGTCAGAAAAAAACGTTTCCGGTTGGTTTATTTCTGATGTGAATTTGATATTGTCCATACTGCCTGCAATACGGAATAATGCAGCAGTATCATTCAATAAATCTTCTAAATTCAAACTTTCGAAAACCAGTTGTCCTCGTTTAAGATTGTAATACTCGTGAATGTTCGTTATGAATTCATCTAGCTTTTTAATTGCTAGCTCCATCATCCCTAATATCTCACGTATCTCTCTTATGTCTTCAGAGTGTTGGGCAATACCAATTGCGCCCAGCACGCTCAGCAAAGGACCACGCATATCGTGTGTAACACTGTACGCAAACTTACCCAACTCGTCGTAGGCCGATTGTAGTTCAGTGTTCTTGCTGCTAAGTAATGAATTGGTCAAATAAAACTTATTCCCTTCTTCTATTGCGCTCTGTATATCGGTATCGGTCCAGGGCTTTTTTATGTATCTGAAAATATGCCCACGGTTTATCGCATCAATTACTGATTCAATATCCGTATACCCGGTTATCAACATTCTGATAGGGTTAGGATGCTGTGTGCGTATCTCTTCAAAAAACTGTACCCCTGTTTGGTCAGGCATACGCTGGTCACAGAGTATTATTCTGATATCTTCATTATCTCGTAGATATTCTTTGGCTTGTGCAGTTGTGGCAGCTATAAATATGGTATAGTCAAACCTGAATGTTGCTTTGAACCCATTCAGATTGTTTTGTTCATCATCTATGTATAGAACCTTTATTTTTTCTTTTTGCATTTATTAATCCGTTTAGGAATTAAAAAAAATTAGTAGAGTGTGGGGTTCTATTTTTACATCTGTACCAAAGGTAATTTAATAATGAATTCAGTACCCTCTCCAAGTTCAGAATTTATTATTATTTGACCATTGTGTTTCAATACAGTATTATATGCTATTGATAATCCTAAACCGGTTCCCTCGCCTACATCTTTTGTGGTGAAAAATGGTTCAAACATTTTCTTTTTTGTGCTCTCACTCATTCCTATTCCATTATCTGCTATTGATATCGAAAGGTAGGTTTCGTCTATCGATGTTTTGATGGTCAATACACCACCTTCTTTATCTTCAAATTTTTTCTTAATGGCATATACCGCATTAGATATCATGTTCAGGAATACCTGATTTAGTTTTCCCGGGTAACATTCTATCAATGGGATGTTGCCATATTGTTTATCAACCTTAATAATATTGTTAAGTAGGTTATTGGCAATGATCAATGTTGATTCCAGACCTTCATTGATATCTGCCTTTTTTATATCGTCTTCATCCAGACGGGAGAATATCCTTAGTCCCTTTACTATCTCTGCAGTTCTAGATGCACCCTCTCCTATACCGCTAAGTAATTGATCTATTTCTATTTTCAGATAGTCGTAGTCAATATCTGATTTGTATTCCTCTATCTGTTTCAGTTTTTCTTCATTACTGCTACCGTCCAATGCCAGTTTTTCAAAAATTTCTACTGTCTCAAGTAGCATCCGCACGTCCCTGTTCAATGGTTTAACGTTCGATGTTACAAAGTTTATAGGGTTATTGATTTCATGTGCAATACCTGCAGTCAACTGACCTAATGATGCCATTTTCTCTGACTCAACCAGCTGTGCTTCAGCATCTTTCAGCTCAGTCATAGCTTTGTTCAGCTCCAGATTCGATAAGTTTAATTCATGGGTGCGTTCTTCCACTCTTTTTTCGAGAATAACATTTTGCTCGGTTATTATTTTTTCATTCTCTTTCAATGCATCAACTACTCTCAACTGTGCATCTTCTTTTTCTTTTCTGTACGTATTTATTTTGTCAGCCAGTGCAAAAGATAGCAACGCTACTTCCAGACTTGACCCTATCAGAATAGCATTGCTGGTAAAGTTGTTATAAGGCAAAACGCCTGCATCTTTCAGTATGTAAATGATTACCCCGGTGAGGAAGAACGACCATGATATCGTAAAGAATAATGCAGGTCTGTATCCTTTTCTATATATGGTAATACCTGCCGTCATTATTGTTATAGCTACAACGCCGGCAGTGCCTTGCAACATTTTTTGTGCGGTAATATAATTGCCGCTTAAACTAACGCAAATACCAATCAAGTAAATGATATTCAGTACCCAAAGGACCTTATAAATGATTGGAGTATATTTTTTTGCATTGAGAAAATTGAATACAAAAGCAATCGAAAATAATCCGGAAAGGGCTATCCAGATATTGGGCATATTCACAGCCATCCATATACTCTCCGGCCAAATATATTTTGAAGCATAGCCTTTAAGACATGCTTGCAATAGACCTACAGCTAAAATATAGAAGACGTAATAGATGTAGTTCTTATCTTTTACAGTAAAGTATATAAATATGTTGTAAAAGAACATTACAAAGATGATCCCAAAATAGATTCCAAAGAAAAGTTGGTCTTTACTAAGTGAATCTAGTGTCAAAACTTCCCTGTTAACTGAAATTGGGAGGTCCATCACATTGTATGTTTCTGCTCTGAGAAGTATGGTCGCAGAAGAGTCTTTTGGTAGTTTTATTTGAAGTGTTGGATATTGACTATACAGTGTTTTTTTTGAGTATACTACGGAGTCTCCGGTCAAAACTGGAGTTGTGAAATTTCCGGGAGGGTAAAATGCTACTGATGTTATTTGGCCATTATGGATTTTGAGCATCAAATCATCATCTTCATAATGATTGGTGATGTTTACCTTAAACCAAAACGCAGATGTTGTCAGACCAAAATTAGGCGTAGATGTGTTAAGCGTGTGAAACACACTGTCTTTCAACTGTGCGGCACTAAACGTTTTGCCCTTATCTTCAAGAACAGATATTGTTGTCGTTACTTGTCCATTAAGTGAGGCTTCTTGTGCTTTTGAAATATGAAGACACAAAAAGAAAAATAGACTCAATAAAAAGGATGTTTTTACCCCGTTTATCTTCATGATGGTAAATTTAAGCTAAGTCTGTAATCAATAGTTACTTGTCCTTTAGGACCTTCCACTTTTGCAACCTGCACCGGATTCTGCATAATATGAAAGATGTGTTGTCGGTCATTGTCTGATGCATAACTCATTATATTCAAGTCATTAATCACCATTGCTGTAGCTACAAGATCTAGTTTGGGATAGTTGAAAAAACCATCTTTACCAAGATAACGCTCAATAATAAACCCCGCATTCAGGCACATTTCTACTGTTACTGGTGCAGCTAATGCAAATAGGGAGTCTACTTTAAGTTGATACGCCAGTGCAATTGCTGATCTGAGAATAAAGAAACTATATCCATAGCCGGCTATCTCTCTGGCATTCCATAGACCGCAAGCTTCCGCTATTATTTTTCCTTTATGCTGTGTAATTACTTCGTGTATTTTTTCGTCAACCTGTCCTACTGCATGTACAATAGGTAATGCAAGGTTGTCGTCCGAAATTTGTACCCGGACACCACCTAATGCCCTTCCATCATCTGCAGCTTCAGCTAATATTACAAATGTATTCTTATGCTCAGCCCAAAGTGCATTGTTAGACGTAATCATTCCTATGCCATACGACTCTAATACTGCTCTATGACCGGCAATAAATTTCTGACACGATTGAGGTTCGTCCACTGCACAAAAAGCCCTGAATATTACTGATGTCATTCCTCCCTTTTATTATCCTACACAATAAACGTCATCTAGATTTAACCTTAATGATTTTACTTCGGGTTCATCGGCTAAGCATAGTCTAAATAAAAACAAGGGCTCTTGATTTGTTGAAGATAGGTCAATTATTTGAATAAATTCTGACTGCAATTTGCGAAATGCCGTTTCAACATCTTTGGGCATTTCACTTGCTCCACCATGATTAAGTCTGGTAAAGTGTAAAATTGATGCCATTACCGGTTGCACCGCAAGCTTATGTTTATTTGCTACGAGCCAAGAACGCTCAAGTGCATGACCAATATTGACACAGTTTTCCGGAGTAAATTCAGGTGCAGATATGATACATACAGCAGAAGATGTAGCAATTAAATTTCGTGACATCTCCTCCAGAGAGGTCCCTTTTCCCCATTTCGATACCAGGTTTATTGCTGCAGCATCTTTAATTACTCTAAAACCAACAGCATCTTTCGATTGCAGGTCTAGCGTGCGAATGTCCAGTCCGTCTCTTGTTGCTTCTGCACTTTCTTTGTCCCACCTTATCTCTCTGGTAAATAAGTCGCTATGCCCTTGAGGGATAAACATTCTCAATTTTTCAGATTTGCCGGCAATGTCTGCTATCTTTTGAATTATACTTTCATCCTCTATTATGAGCATTGAAGTGTTCTTAATACCTGCTACAGATGCTCCAATCTCTTGTAATACTTCTGACGCTATTTTGCCGGGTATCCCTAGTTTTCTGTTTGTATGTCTTATGCCCAGAAAATCAACAAGTGGGTCTTTTACTACGCCTAAGCTTTTTGTTGCGGTCACAATCGCAACAAGATTACTTGCTTTCTCCTTTAATGGGAATAGTTGAATATTTATTCCTATTCCTATTTCCTTTGCTTTCAACTCCACATTCTCAAGTACAGTTCCCATTGTGAAGTAGGTAATCATATTCTTGAAGTTCGCAAAGCCGGCAGATCGCTCTTCATCGTCAAAAAGAAATAACCGTTCTCCATCTGAATACCATTTCCATGGCTGATTATTTCCCGCCGATGGCGCTATTGCAGCAGCCTCTACTAATGTTTTTAATATTTCTGAATCTGTAATGATATCTTTAATCTCATTTCGCAGGGTCATGGCGGCCGCCGCTTGCATCGATTCTTTTGTAGGTGAACTTACAGCATAATTGAATATAGGTACGGCTGTTTTGGGGTCGCCAATGAGGTCTTCAATATCTATAAACCATCTGCCCGACACATGAAGCATATCTAATAACACTCTCCTGCATATATCTGCAGTAATTCCGCCCCCTAGCGTTACAGCACTTGCCAGTTGTGGCCAGGTAGAAATTGATTGCCCTATTTCTACAGCAGAGGCTTTTAACCTTGTTGACATGGTTTCTATGCCTACTATTGGTAGCAGATACGGCAATTTCTCTTCCATCGTCTTCAGGTATTTCACCCTTGATATGTCCAGATGCTCAACTGCGCCATGTAGTATTGGTCTGTTTGGTTCTAAATCAAAGCGTTCTATATCTATTGTACCCCTATCACTGGCTTCCATTAATACAGGGATGCCCTGTTTTTTAGCAGCAACTCTGCATTTAATCTTTACATCTACACTATCACACTCATCTATTAATACATCTAGCTTGCCGTTTTCAAGCAAAAATGTATCAATGTTATCTTCTGTAATACCTTCGTGAAAGCAAGTTACTTTCAGATACGGATCTATTTCTGCAATCTCTCGGGCTACTAATACTGTTTTTAGTAGTCCCATATTATGAATGCCACTCCTTAGCCTATTCAAATTTGTTATTTCCAAATCATCAAAATCGGCCACCCTAAGTTCTCCGAATGTACGCTCCATTGCCATCGTCAGCGATACGGATTGCCCTACTGACAATCCGATAACACCCACCTTTTTTGTTGACAGTAGTGCTTGCTCCTCTCTCGTGATTTTGTATCTGTTTCTGTTTGTACGCAGTTCTTTAAATTCAGCCTCATCTAAAATGTGCACCAGGTGCTTGCTCCAGGGGTAATACACCCATACACCATATTCCTCCATCGGCGTGCCATTTAGCTGAACTAAAATTTCGCGTTCAATCTCTTCTATAGATAATGTTTTAGAAGGTTGTAGCGATTTTACTAGTTCCTTTAGCTGTGCCCACATGGTATCATGCACCATAACTTGCGGGTTTGCAATTAACGCTTCAAATGCTTGCTTCTCCTCAGCAACACTCATTTTAAAGAACACAGGTTTATAGACCTGATTCATCTCTTGCGTCAATTGTAATTTTTCTGTTAACATCGTATGACAGTTTCTGTTAAAATGTAATTTGTTTCGCGTGATAAATATAGTGTAGGTACATTGTATTTTCTAATTAATTTATTACCTTGCACATGATATAAATTAATAGATTATTCCATAATATGTCGAAGCCGGGTAAGATAGTTATTCTCTACGTTGACGATGAAGAAAACAATCTTGTTTCCTTTAAGGCCGTTTTTAGAATTAAATATAACGTTTTAACTGCAATCAGCGGAGAGGAAGCAATCAAAATTCTTAAAAATAATACGGTTAATGTGATTATCACCGATCAGCGTATGCCGCACATGACTGGTGTAGAATTTTTAGAGACGATTATCGACGAATTCCCACTCCCTACTCGTATTTTACTTACCGGCTATGCCGATATGAATGCGGTAATTGATGCTGTTAATAAGGGGAAAATCTTCCATTATCTCACTAAGCCGTGGAATGAGGAAGAGTTGGACATGACCATCACCAAAGCTTTCGAAGTATATAAAGAAAAAGTAGATGAGAAAGAACTGAACGCCAAATTGACCATCAGTAATGAGCAATTAGAGTTCTTGGTTAGACAAAATTTATTATCTTAATTTACATATATTTTATTGTCTTTACTATTCTTCACTTTGCTAATATATGTAGTGTCGCACTCTTAATATCGGGGTAGCTAAATTCAAATCCTGCATCAGTTATTTTTTGTGCGCTCACATTACAACTTTTTAGCACTTCTATACTTAACTCCCCAAGCATTATTTGTAAAACAAACGCAGGAACAGGTGCCGGTATTTTTAACCCTCCTTTTGCCTTAGCTATTGTATTCATAAGTTCCCTGTGGCTCACTGGGTTAGGTGAAACCGCATTATATATTCCGGAAACTTGCTCGTTATTAATGGCAAATAGGATTAGTCTGGCCAAATCTTCCACTTCAATCCAGCTCACCATTTGTTTTCCAGAACCTAAAATCGGCATAATTCCGAATGCCATTGGCTTAACGAATTCAGGAAATGCACCACTTTCTTTACCTAGTACTATCCCAAAGCGGAGGAGGGTAGTCCGCATAAATTCAGCCCCTTTCTTCGATGCATTTTCCCATGTATTACAGGTCTCCCCGAGAAAATCGTTATAAGGTGCTGCTTGTTCTGTAAATGGTTGATTTGGGCGGGAGTCAGGTCCATAAAAGCCTGTTGCTGACGCGGCTACAAATGTTTTACAATGACTGGCATGCGCTTTTAGTGTGCTTGTAAGTAGGTTAGTGCTCTCTACCCGACTATCTAATATTTCCTTTTTACGGGCATCACTCCATCTTTTATCCGCAATCCCTGCACCGGCTAAATGAACAACACTATCCAATTTCTTCAGTGCTTCAATATCACAATTACCTCTTTTCGCATCAAAAGCAGCATAAGTTACCTTGCCGGATGCGGCGTATTTGTTTGGGTCGCGGGTAAAAATAATCACCTCATTACCTTGTGCTGTCAATAATTTTGTCAGGTATTTACCTACAAACCCTGTTCCGCCTACAATACCTACCGTTGCCATATCTATCGAATATACCATGAAATTATGGGATAATGACCGATTCCATGCATCACTGACAAGTGTTAACTTTTATTTTAATCTGGTATACAATAAAGTATCTGTTTTTTCGTTTTTCAATAAACATGCACTAAATGAATAAAACTTTACACCAAAAGCTTACCAACAAATATCAATACACTTTTCCTTCTCATATTGATCTTGCTGGCATTGATGATTTTATCTCCGGTTTTGCTACTGAGCAGCAAATACTGAAAGAAGCCGCTAAAGATTTACTTAGCCCAAGACCGGAAGCAATCAATAAAATTCTGGAAATGAGCAGAGCCATCTGAAATGGCTTATCGGTTAGTGTAGTCTATATGTCATATTGCCATTTTTGATGGTTAGGGGCATTTTTTCTTTATCTATCAAGAAAAAATATATACGCATACACTCAACAAAAAGCCCCGATAATAAATATCAGGGCTTGTAACTGTTATTTTCGGGACGCTTTTTAGTGTTCTTCGCGTTCTTTTTTCCATTCTTCTCTATGCTTGCGTAGCGGGTGGTCTTTCGATTTATTAAAAATCATAGTTCCGTTCTCCCTACCTGCACGTAGTGCCTTCTGGTCTTCCGGCGACATATTTTTCTCCTCCACACAAGATTCACTGCAGCAGCCTTCATATTTTACTGCACATTCCGGGCATTGAATAAACAGCAGATGGCAGCCATCATTTTTACAATTGGTATGTGTGTCGCATGGCTTACCGCATATATGGCATTCTGCAATCACATCTTCAGTAATGCGCTCACCCAGTCGCTCATCAAAAACGAAATTCTTACCAATGAATTTTATCGGTAATTGTTCTTCTTTCGCTTTGCGTGCATACTCTATGATACCCCCCTCAACGTGAAATATGTTCTTGAACCCGTTATGTAGCATATAGGCACTCGCTTTTTCACAGCGAATACCTCCGGTGCAGTACATAATGATGTTCTGGTCTTTTTTGTCTTTAAGCATATCAACTGCCATTGGCAATTGATCTCGGAATGTATCAGATGGAACTTCTATAGCACGCTCAAAATGACCTACTTCATACTCGTAGTGGTTGCGCATATCTACAATAATCGTATCCGGGTTGGCAGCCAGTTCATTATACTCTCTGGCTTTCAGATACTTACCTGTTTTTGATGGGTCAAACGTAGGATCTTCTATTCCATCAGCTACCACTTTATTTCTAACCTTCATGCGCAGCACCCAAAACGATTTTCCATCGTCATCGAGGGCAATGTTCATTCTGATACCGTTAAGCTCAGGAGCACTATCATAAAGTGCTTGTTTAAACGCTTCATAATTGCTGGCAGGTACGCTTACCTGTCCGTTTATCCCTTCTTTGGCAATATAAATACGACCAAAAACTTTCAGCTCATTGAACTTAAGGTAGGTTTCGTTACGAAACGTAACTGGATCTTCAATATTGAAGTACTTGTAGAAAGAAACTGTTGTGCGGGGCTCCGTTTCGCTAAGCATTAATTGCTTCAGTTCCTCGTTGTTAACCCGGTTGTGTAACACTGGCATTGTGTACCTTCCATTTTAAAAAGTGAGAAAATGCAAATTTAAGTAAATTGCTCGGAGTCATAGAATGATATTCGTCAGGAAGGTGCTCGTTGTAGCTTGCCTACAACCGATTGTAAGCGATTTTGTTGAATATTTGTAATAGTTTTAACCTGTCATTACTACTTGGTAATTAAATGATAAGAAAGATGAGGAAACAGATATTGATTTTATTGACCTGCTTTTTTACAGTTATTGCTGCTCATGCGCAAGAGGGTAAGTATGCTACTGTGCCGGGTGTTTATAAAGGTAATATGCCGTGTGAAGAGTGTAAAATTATTGAAACAGAGCTTGAACTGACTTACTCAACTGATTCTACAGGTACATTTTCACTGAGAGATAAATATATAAGTGAGGGTAGTAAAGAGGCGATATCCTCACGTATAAAGGGGGAATATGCCATTCATTCTGATGTGATTAACACAACTAAAGCCACTGTAATTGTCTTGAATTACGATAATGAAGACAAAGCAATCTATTATTTGCTGAAAGCAGATGGCAATTTATTACCATTGGATAAAGAAAAACGACCTATAACTGCGCAGATAGACTGTACGCTCAAAAGATTGTTATAATATAGTTATCGTGCTCCTTAACGGGCGTTTCTAATCATTGGCTAACGCTTTTAATTTATATTTGCACCAAACCTGACGTTTAGGATGAATACCAATTATAAATACATACTACTTACCATACTTACTTTATCCATTTTTGTGCTCACAATAGTTGAGTTAACCGGTGTAAGTAAGAATGCACTCTTCCGTAAATTTCACGGAGGTGGTGAAGGGGTGTTTTACTCAAGGGATGGGGAAGTGTACAGAGGTGAAATTTATCCGGAGCAGACTAAGACGCGCAGCCAGATTGTCGCTGAAATGCCTAAAACGTCTATGCAGTTTTATGAAACTAAGTTCAATTTCGGTTCTATAAGTGCAGGTAAGATTGTGACACACGTTTTTCGTTTCAAAAATACCGGTTTAAATCCGTTGATGATTGCTAAAACAGATGTTACCTGTGGTTGCACAACACCTAATTTTCCATTAGAATCTATAGCGCCCGGTAGCGATGGTGAAATAACAATTGTTTATAATAGCGATGGTCATTCCGGTCATCAGGAAAAGAATATACTGATACACTCTAATGCATTGCCGGAGGCAGTATCAATAACCGTAGAAGCAGAAGTAAGATAATAATGAGTACAGTGAGCATGTCCCCGATGAGTAAAGTAAGAAACTACCTTTCTCTTATAAAGTTTAGCCATACTATTTTTGCTTTGCCATTCGCATTGATTGGCTTTATTTTGGCAATTACCTCTATTCACGAGCCTTACAATAAATTATCGGGTCTGGGCAAAATGCTGCTTTGCATGGTCTTTGCACGTAGTGCAGCTATGGCTT
This sequence comes from Chitinophagaceae bacterium, assembly GCA_947454715.1. Taxonomy (GTDB): domain Bacteria; phylum Bacteroidota; class Bacteroidia; order Chitinophagales; family Chitinophagaceae; genus Flavipsychrobacter. The sequence continues at coordinate 2,567 of CANGMZ010000079.1, read as the reverse complement.
TTAATCGTTACCTCGATCGTCGTTTTGATGCGCTCAACCCACGTACTGCAGTAAGAGAAATACCTGCAGGCGTTATAAAGCCAAGTCATGCACTAGCCTTTACTATCCTCAATTGTGTGTTGTTTGTTATCACAACATGGTTCATTAATGAGGCGTGCTTCTATTTGTCATTTGTAGCATTGTTTGTGATTTTGTTTTATAGCTTCACCAAGAGATTTACTGCACTATGTCACTTAGTATTGGGCGTAGGTTTGTCCCTATCACCTATAGGCGCATACTTATCAGTAACTGGAAAATTTGATCTGTTACCTATCTTATTCTCATTCATGGTATTAACATGGGTATCCGGTTTCGATATCATCTATGCATTGCAGGATGAAGCATTTGATCGCAGTCAGAAATTACATTCTATACCTGCTGCACTTGGCGTTAAAAATGCCCTGTTGGTTTCTACGTTATTGCATGTAATTTCTGGCGCAATAGTAATAGCAGCGGGCGTTTATGGTCACGATCATTTTAACTGGATATATTGGATAGGCGCAGCATTTTATATATGCGCACTTACCTACCAGCATCTGCTTGTAAAGCCAACAGACCTCAGCAAAATCAATATCGCTTTTGCCAACACCAATGGCATAGCCAGTGTCGTGTTTGCCGCATTGACCATACTCTCTATACTCTTAAAATAATTCACCCACAAAGCCTACAGCACGTAAGGGGCTGACCAAAAAGGTCGGCCCCTTACGCGGTTGTTGGTCTTTTCACCAACAACTACTGGACGTATTCGTTTTCGGATTAACACAACACCTTCTCAACCCCACCTCAAAAAAACATATCCACATTTTCCGCAACCACACACCCGCCTGACCCTCAATAAATTAACCCCGATTTCACCCTTCGGAATGTGGATAACATTTGATGTATATTTTGTATGCATCAAATATTCGACATAGTTTTACAGCCTAAAAACAAAATCACTATGCTCACGCCAACCACTATCCCTGCCGTTATTGCCCACAATCTTTGCGCGCAACTCATTGCCTTTCAACAACAAATAGCTACCCGCACCGATGCAGCGCAATTCCCATCAATGCAAGAAGTAAACCTGCAAACAAAACTGATAACCAACATTATAAAAATCAACAAACACAATGCTACCGACATCATAACAAAAGCCATCACTGAATTTCTGCGTTTCCTGAAAAAGGACGATCCGCAATTATCAAAATTGGTAGCCGAAAAATATGCGCAGTTCATGGGCATAGACACTCCAGCAGAAGAACCCGCACCTCCAACAGAAGAAACACCAGCACCTGCAATACCTACACCTGCCTATATAACAGGTGATGCACCACCATTCGATGAAGCATACTTTCACCAAGAAAAAGAGCGGTTGGATAGGAGCGAACTCAATTTACCCACAAGCACAGCTTCATTTAAGGGGCGATGGGTGCCGCTCAAATGGCTGGAATACAATCTTATTCAGTACCTGCTCCCTGTTGAAGAACGCCGCTTCCATGCTAACCCGGACAGTTTCATGCAAACAATTGACCACAACACAGTTTACGAAAAAATACTGGAGGTAAAAGCCAGATTGGGAATAGAGAAGAGTGCAGCATAGGTAGCAGCACGCCGTTGTAGGTGTTCTGACCACCACCACACGGGACGTATCGTCTTTCGGAAATTCGCATTAAAAGTAGAGTCGACGACTTTGGGTCTCCTCATATAGTAGGGTTTATGTTTTGTACTCATGTTTTGGAAAGACGCAAAATCTTGTTCCTCTCCGTTTGGAGTATTCCCCTAAAAACAAATCAGGCATTGAAAAATGATTTCAATGCCTGATAAATATTGTTTGTTGAATGATTACATTTTAATCACATCATCTTCGTCTTCTCCCATCAGGAAGGCAACAGAATTGTTTTTCTTTTCTATCACTTTATCCATCCAGAGCAATAGCGCAGGCAATAATGTAAGGTTAGTGACCATTGCCAATAACAGTGTCATTGAAGTAAGGTAGCCCAGTGATTTTGTACCATCGAACTGAGAAAGCGCAAATACACCAAATCCGGCTACAAGAATCAAAGAAGTATAAATAATACTCAATCCGGTGTCTTTAATAGTACGGTGAACTGTGTCTGCGATACTGTCATCATGTTGCGCCAACTCTTGTTTGAAATTGACCAGGAAACGAATAGTAACATCTATGGTAATACCCAGTGCCACACTAAACACCAATACGGTAGAAGGCTTTATGCGAATATCCATCCACCCCATAAGGCCTGCCGTTATCAGCAGCGGAACAATATTCACCACAATAGAGATAACCAATATTCTCCATGAGCGGAACACAGCCACCATGCAACCGAAAATAAACAGGAAAGCAAGTATAAGACTGTCACGTAAGCTATTGACAATAAATTTGCTACCCTCCAGAAAGGTGATGCTGGTTCCGGTAAAGGTGACATCATACTTAGTGGAGTCAAAAATTTTGCTCACTTCCGGGCGTATCTTATCAAGCATCACAGGCAGTCTGCGAGAGCCTATATCTGCCATACTTACACTAATAC
>CANGMZ010000078.1 GCA_947454715.1 Chitinophagaceae bacterium | reverse complement strand
ATTACCTTCTGTAGCGTAAGTAATGTATTTCTTGCTTAGAACTGCTGCCAGCAATTCCTTTGTAGTTGTTTTACCGTTAGAGCCTGTAATTGCAATAAATGGAATACCAAATTGCATACGGTGATGGTGTGCCAACTGTTGTAAGGCAGTCAAGGTATCTTCAACCACAATACAGCGTTCATTTATAGCATAAGCAGCATTATCTATAATAGCATAAGCAGCACCTTTATTAATGGCTTCGGCAGCAAATGTATTACCGTCGAAATTAGGACCACTCAGGGCAAAGTAAATATCCCCTTCTTTAATTTTCCGGGTATCTGTTTGAACAGAAGGGAATTGAAGGTATAATTGATACAGATCAGCTATCTCCACTTTCAGTGATTTTGTTGTAAAAATAAACAACCCCCTTCTTATTATGAAGGGGGTTGCAAAAGAGTTATTAAATATTAATTAGCGTCTGCGGTTTTTCTCCTGACCGAAGTGGTTACCGGCAGCTTCGTTGTTACCACTTGGGCTACCCAAACGATCAACTACGCAACGGAAACCGATAGTGTTAGTAGACATGTTACCTTGAATGTAACGACGTGTACCCGGAGACAGATAGTATGCGCGATCTGCCCATGAACCACCCTTGTAAACCTTAGTAGAATCGTTGATCAATGTATTTTCTCCATACTTGTAAAGACCATAGATCATTGCGCTACCAGCAAAAGTTGTATCACCATCCTGATATCCATGAAGGTTGCTACCTCTGATACCACGACCCTGACCAGCACTTTCGTTAGCAGGTACACGCTGCATTGGTACGTGACCTGTGCTGTCTCTTTCTTCTACAGTACCATCATCCTGGAATTGTTGTCTTTGATAATCATTACCACGGAATACACGGAAACCTACATTATCTTCAGTAGTAACAGGACGATAAGTATCCATTACCCACTCATTAACGTTACCAGCCATGTTATAAAGACCCCATGCGTTTTTCTGATAGCTTCTCACCTTAGCAGTGATATCCGCATTATCATTCAATGCACCGGCAACACCCATTACATCACCACGGCCTCTCATGAAGTTACCCATGATTTCACCTTGGTACATATTGTGTATGTCGTAACGAGTTGTATTTCTTGGGCCCCAACCTACAACGTTACGATCTGTGAAAACTTCTTCACCACGACGACGTTTAGTTTCAGGAGCAGGGTTATTACCCACGATACCCAATGCTGCATATTCCCACTCAGCTTCTGTCGGAAGACGGTAGTCAGGCATAAAGATACCATCAGACAAATTGTAAGGACGTGAACCAGAACCGTTTACGTCAAGATCTTTCTTCAAGTTACGACCACCAGAACCCTGATACTGACCGTTCATGTAAGTTTCAGTTGTAAATACGTCTTCACCTGTTTGGTTAACGTTAGGTATTAACGCACCAGCCTGAATGAGCAGATACTCATTAACGCGGTCTGTACGCCATTTACAATAATCAGTTGCCTGATACCAGTTAACACCAACAACCGGATAGTCGTTGTATGCTGCTGCTCTGAAATAATTCTTTACATAAGGTTCGTTGTAGCCCAAAGGAGCACGCCAAACAGTAGAATCCGGTAATGCTGCCGCAACTATTTCAGGTAAGTCATTTGCATAAGCACGACCTAACCAATATATATATTCGCGGTAGTCAGTGTTAGACAATTCGGTTTCATCCATATAGAAAGAAGAAACAGAAACTGTACGTCTAACATTATTGTTCTCAACGGTGACCAATTCATCATCATTAGCACCCATAGTGAAGCGACCACCCTGAATCAGAGTCATACCCACTGGTGTTTGCTGACCTTTATAGTCAAGAGCCACATCGTAACCGCCAAAACGACGATCATTCAACGGCCAACCTGTTGTTTTAGAGAACCCATCTCCTTTACCTTCTTTGCGGGAATGCGAAGAACAAGCAGAAAAAAATGTAGAGACTCCCACACATAGCAAAGTGACGCCTATTAATTTCCTTTTCATAATTAAACTGAAATATTTAACGGTATTAGTCTGACGAACTGTTAAATCAAGGAACAATGTTAGTACTTTCTTTTGAAATTTTCAAGCTTTGAAACAAGAAAAACAAAAAACTCGTAAATAATTCTTTTCCCGGAACAAAATATACGTTAAATTTTTACGTTGTTATATTGTCCAAATTGCTATTGGTCCACCGTTTGGAGGTATTTTAGTTAACTTTGGTACAGCGTTTTTTTGTTCATAAAAAATTTCTAAAAGAAATTATCCTTGCATTACATGAAAAATTTATTTTCAAAACTTACCGCCCTTTCTGCATTATTGATCTCTTCAATATTACCTGCTCATGCATATACTGTTACGTTTCAAGTAGCAAAAGATAATATTCATGGTGGCTATGTATCAGAAAAAGTATGGTTAAAAAACTATGCGACTCCTACAGTTATTATAAAAGACATTAGCTATCAAACAAATGTACCGCTCCCTGCAAATACGCAAACCGGTAATCCATCAGACATTAAGATACAATTAGGTATGGAGCGCAAGCGCCCTTTTGCAGTAATCAGCGTACCTGCATACCAAGCAGGTAATACTGCAACAACTGCCAATCAGGTAAGTAGTTTTGATTTGGATATTACTGAAGCAGAAGCGCCTCTAAATAATCTGGCAGCAAAAACAACAACGACAACAAATACGTCAGTACTTGCTACCGGCACATGGTATAAAATTGCGATTACCAAAACAGGTTTCCACAAACTGGATGCTGCATTTTTCAGTGCTATGGGTATATCCCTTTCTGATATTAACCCTGCTAACATAAGAATAGTAGGTAATGGAGGCAACATGTTATCTGAAGACAATGCACAACCAAGAATTGACGATTTGGCTGAAAATGACATTTGGGTTAATGATGGTGGCGACAATGTGTTTAATAGTGGCGACTATGTTGTTTTTTATGGCGTAGGCCCTACCGGCTGGAAAAAAGACAGCCTGAATCAGAAATTCACCCACTTCAATAACCTCTATTCTGATACTGCATATTATTTTGTGAGTATAAACAGTGGTGCCGGCTCTCGCATACAAACACAAAGCACTATACCTGTAGCAAATACAACTGCAAATGGCTTTAATTATTATGATGTAAATGACGTTGATCTGGTAAACCCAACCGGTTATGGGAAAACATGGCTGGGAGAAAAATTCTCTCCGGATATCAACATTACTACCAAGTCGTTCAATTTTGATTTGGGAGATAATATTGCCAACCTAAGTTGCAAGGTAGCTTTTGCTTGCACACAGACGGGATATAACAGTTTTTTTACAACAAACTTGAACGGCACAGATTTGGGTACGAGAATTTTCAACAATTCTACTGTTGATGATCAGATACTCACAAGCCTTGCTCCGGAATGGAATGTTCCCTGCAACAGCAATACTGCAAATTTCACTATCTCGTTTTATGCCTCTTCATCTGCACCGTCAGCTAAGGGGTATCTTAATTATATAGAGATAAACGGGAGAAGATCATTGACCGTAACTACCAATCAGTTAAACTTCAGAGACTGGCAAACTACAGGAGCCGGCAAGATAGCCAGCTACACACTTGCTAATGCCAATGGTTTTACCAAGGTGTGGGACGTTACCAACCCACAAAAGCCTATACTCATGCAGGGCAATCTTAGCGGCAGCACCTTCACATTCACCCAGTACGCCAATAGTTTACACGAATTTGCTGCGATGAACAGTGATGTGTTATTTACCCCTTCATACGTTGGCACTGTACCTAACCAGAATTTGCATGGTATAGGTCCGGTTGATATGATCATTGTTGCAGACCCTTCTTTTGTATCTGCAGCAACAACACTGGCAAACTACCATTTAAGTCACGATAATCTGCATACAGCAGTGGTCACCACTTCTCAGATTTACAATGAATTCTCTTCAGGGGCTCAAGATATTAGTGCAATAAGAGATTTCGCAAGATTTCTGTATAAAAATGCCGGAGCAGATACCACAAAAATGCCAAAATACCTGTTGCTGTTTGGCAGTGCCTCTTATGACTACAAGCATCGCGTAGCCAACAACTGTAACCTAGTCCCAACTTTTGAGGCAGCCAACGACTCAGACGACATTAACAGCTTTCTAAGTGATGACTTCTTCGGGTTTCTTGATGACTCTGAAAACATTGAGAATATCAATGTAATTAATGCGCTTGACATTGGTATTGGTCGTATTTCTGCTAGAAATGCCAATGTAGCAATGGATGTAGTCAACAAAATCATTCATTACAAATCTACGGCTACCCTTGGGCCGTGGCGCCTGGCTACAATGTTTGTTGCAGATAACTGGGACGCTGCCGGCTTCCATCTGGGAGATGCAGAAACTGTAGCGAGTACATTGACACAAGCAACATCTAATCTGTACAATTACCAAAAAGTTTATTTAGATGTTATTCCAATTATCACTACCCCTGCAGGCAACAGATGCCCCAATGCCAATACTGCTATTAATGACCAGATCTACAAGGGTACATTCATGATGAATTACAATGGTCATGGCCGTCATGATTTGTTAGCACATGAGCGTATACTTACGCAAGATGACTATAACCTGTGGAGCAATGTAAACATGCTGCCTTTTATGGTTACTGCAACTTGCGACTTCGGCCAATTCGATCATCCTGAATTCATATCAGCAGCTGAACAAATGTTATTTGATACTAAGGGCGGTGTGATTGCAATGGTAACAACCACGCAGTCGGTATACTCTTCGTATAACATTTCCATGAATGCAGAATATGTTGCTGCACAATACACAAAAAATGCAAATGGCAAATGGAATACTTTTGGCGATGCTGTACGCATAGGCAAAAACATGACATATTCCCATTCTCATTCAATGTCAGAACTATCAAATTTCAGAAAGTGGGCACTGCTGGGCGACCCGGCCCTTACTCCTGATTTCCCTGAGAACAAAGTAGTATTAGATAGCATTCTTGATGGTGCTACCTTGGAAGTTGCTGATACGGTAAAGGCATTAGGCAAATACACAATAAAAGGAAGTATCCGAGACAACAATAACAGCATTCTTACCGGATTCAATGGCACACTTACTATGTCATTTTATGACAAAGCAAGAACAGTATCTTTTGGATCAGGAAGTTCTTATCAGAAGTTCTCAATTCAGGACAATCTGGTTTATAAAGGCAAAGTATCTGTAACTAATGGACTGTTTACAATAACATTCATTACCCCTAAAGACATCAATTACTACTTTGGTAAGGGCAAAATAAGCACTTATGCTGAAAATGGCATTACTGATGCCGCAGGTATGGACACATCTCTAGTATTGGGTGGTTTCTCTGATAATCCGGTAGTAAATACGGATGCACCTATTGTAAGACCATACATTAATGATAGTGCATTTATTAATGGAGGCATAACCGGCAGCAATACTTCTTTATATGTTGTACTAAACTCTGCAACCGGAATTAATGTGTCCGGATATTCAGTTGGCCATGACCTGACAGGGGTACTCGATGGCAATATTGAACTGCCTTACATCCTCAATGACTATTATGAAACCGCCCCTAACACCTATCAGTTAGGTTTTGTAACCTACCCATTAATAGGACTTGCAGAAGGCTTGCACAGTATTAAGGTGAAAGCCTGGGATGTAAATAATAATGTGGGAGAAGGAACAATCGACTTTATGGTCATTCAGGGACAAATAGTCGCCATTCAAAATCTGGGCAATTACCCTAATCCATTCTCCAATAGCACCCATTTTGTATTTGAACATAACCACCCGGATGAGCAAATGGATGTACAAATAGAAATATACAATGCTGCCGGGGCTTTGGCAAGAAATATCAGAGAAACAATCACGCCGAGTGGCAGCCGTAGTTCAGATATTACTTGGGATGGCACTGACAACAATGGTTCTCAATTGCCTTCAGGGTTATATGTTTACAGGCTAAACATATCAACAGAAAAAGGTTATAAGTCTGCTGCATACCAAAAGCTGGTCATTATACGTTAAAGAGGTACCTGTGCAATTAATTATTGCGATACTGGGTAAAAAGGAATATTTTTGCGAAACTTTAAATAAAACAATAATAACAAAATGGCAAAACATTTTGCAATAGCAGGATTAACATTACTGGCAGCGTTAGCTGCAAAAGACAGCCGTGCACAAACAAACGTGAATGGTACCAATGCAACCTTCGTTACTACAGCAGTTCCTTTTCTGAGAATTACCCCAGATGCACGCGCCGGAGCAATGGGCGATGCAGGAATAGCAACAAGCCCTGACGCAAACGCACAATATTGGAACGTGGCTAAGATACCCTTTTCTGAGAAAAATTATGGCATATCTGCTACTTACACTCCATGGTTGAAAGATCTTGTTCCGGATATTTATTTGGCCTACATCGCCGGTTATGCGAAGTTCGGTAAGGATAATAATCAGGCTATAAGCGCATCTATGCGTTATTTCAACTTGGGTAATATCAACTATACTACTATCACCGGTGACCCTAATGGTACAGGCCAACCACGTGAGTACTCATTTGATTTGGGTTATTCTCGTAAACTGTCCGAGTACCTTTCAGTTGGTGTAAGTGGTCGTTATATTCACTCTTCATTGGCATCTGGCGTAAGTGTTTCTCCGGGCACAAACTACAGACCGGGTAATGCAGTTTCTGCAGATGCAGGTGTTTATTACACTAAGAAAAAAGAAATTGATGAGCTTCGCAGCAGCACATTGAGCCTTGGCGCAGTAGTGAGCAATTTGGGTTCAAAAATATCTTACAACTCCAGCAGAAAAGACTTTATACCAATGAACCTTGGATTAGGTGCTGCATACACTTCACAGTTCGATCAATACAACAAGTTAACTGTTGCTCTTGACCTGAATAAGCTACTTGTACCTGCTTTGGATGCCAATAGTACCGACCAGCAAGTAGGTATAGTAAGTGGCATGTTCAAATCATTCAGCGGAGGCAATCAACTTGCTAAAGTTGATGCATCCCTAGGACTTGAGTACTGGTACCAAGATCAACTTGCACTTCGTGCCGGTTATTTTTATGAAGATAAAAACAACGGAGACCGTCAGTACATCACAGCCGGTATAGGTGTTCGATATAAAGTATTGCAAATAAATGCAGCTTACATCGTACCACAGGGCAGCGGCACTACCCGCAACCCACTGTCTAATACAGTTCGTTTCTCATTAGTATTTGAGTTCGACAAACTGGATATGGGTTCAGGTGCAGAAGAAGCTCCGGCTGATGTAGCACCTGCGGCAGGACAATAGTATTTTCCGAAAAAATCTATAAAATCAAAAGAGCATCCGATGGGTGCTCTTTTGATTTTATAGCAATCTTGATATCCGCACTACCATCAAAAATGTTATCCATTATTCTTCAGCTCAGTTGCAAGAAGAGGACATGTACATTTGACCAAAGTACTTAATCAGCCAACATCAACTAAAAAAAGAGCACCTCAAAAGAAGTGCTCTTAGAATGTCTGACAAAGGTTTGATTATTTCGTAAAACTCATCTCATCCATCAACCATCCGGCACCACCAAATTTATCAAGTATAAACAGTGTGTAACGAATATCAACAGATATGTTTCTGCAACGATTCGGATCAAACAAATAATCGCTCATAGTACCTTCATAAGCACGATCAAAATTAGTGCCTATTAGCTCGCCTTTATTGTTCAACACCGGGCTACCGGAATTACCTCCTGATGTATGATTGGCTGCAATAAAAGCTACCGGCATAGTACCATTAACACCCCAGCGACCATAGTCTTTTGTCTTGTAAAGTTCTTTTAACTTTGAAGGTACTTTAAATTGAGTTGATGTTGTATCATCAAGAGCTACAACATCTCCTAATGTCGTTTGGAAAGAGTAACCAGCAGGACCATCAGGGTCAAGACCTTTTACATTGCCGTAGGCCAATCTGAGGGTAAGATTAGCATCAGGATAAAAATCTTTTTGTTCTTCATAAGACATTTGAGCACTGATATATAGCCTATTGAGGTAGTGCTTAATAGTCTTATAAGCATCTACCTTAGGGCTTATTTTTTCTTTTCTTATTGCAGCCACCTCATTGTACAATCTCAATGCCGGGTCTTCTTTTAGTACATTACTATCTGCTTGTGTCGCTTTCTTTGCAAATTCAAGCAACCTATCTGAAGACGCCAACAAAGATTTATTATACACACTTTTTGACCACCTCCTACAACTATTCAAATGTTTTCTGTATTGCTCTTTGTAGTATAAAGGCAAATTTTGTTTACAAGCGCGCATGTATAATGGCATCAATGATGCAAATACATCTTTGTCGGTTTCCATATCATAGTTTTTATAGAACCAGTCTAAACCTTTAGCCAATTTCTGAAGCGTGTCTCTTAGCTCAGATTCAGAGAATTTACCTCTGAAACAAGCTACCATTTTATCGAGTGAAACGCCCTGTTGTATCAGTTCTATTCCAAAAACCTCTTCTCTTATATGCTGATCCTGAAAAATAAGATCATTTACTCCCGCAGCACCAGCTTGCAGTTGCGGCAAAATATTTTTCACATAAGGTTCTCTTATATTTTTTATTGCCCAATCCTGAAATCCTTTTTCGAAAGCCTGCTTCTTTTCTATAGCATTGTTTACTTTCAATCCCAGCACTTCACCTTGCCATTTTTTCCAGCCATTAGCAACAGTAGCGCGTTTAGATGTGTACTTCAGAAACACATCTCTTTTTGCATTCATGTGGTTACTCCACACATTTAGCTTCTTTGTTCTTGCAGCTATGCTTATAGGATCGATAATTGAATAAACCTGATTCAGTTCAAAAGATGAGATATACTCCATTGTGGTTCCCGGGAAACCGTAAACCATTGTAAAGTCGCCCTCCTTATATCCAGATGTGTTGATTTTGAAAAATTTAGTTGCATCATAAGGTTTGTTATTCGCTGCGTAAGTTGCCGGCTTATTGTTGGCCCCTGCATAAACTCTGAAAACACTAAAATCACCTGTATGTCTTGGCCAGATCCAGTTTTCATCATCACCCCCAAATGTACCTATTCCATTAGGAGGGAATGCAGTAAGTCTGATGTCAGTATATGTTTCTGTAATAGCGACCCAGTACTGATTGCCTTCGTAATATGATTTAATTGTTGCATCCATACCGGTTTTATATTCGTAATCACGCTCCAAACCTTTTATACGACCGGCAATGATACTATCTCTTATTGCATCTTTAAGTGTATCAGAAATACCTGGCAATATTTTCTGTGTAACATTTTCCATTTTACGAATAAAGGTTACCGTAAGACCCGGGCATGGGATTTCTTCATTTAAACCTTTAGCGAAAAAGCCTGTTGCAAAATAATCATTCTTCAAGCTGGTAAGCCCCTGTACAGATCCGTAACCGCAATGATGATTGGTTAAAATCAGCCCCTTAGATGAAATAATCTCTCCTGTACAACCGCGACCAAATAGCACAACAGCATTATTTAATCCACCACCGTTTTCATTGTAAAGCTCTTCAATCGGAATTTCTAAACCAAGTGCTTTCATCTGGTTTTCGTGCTTTTTAAGTGTGGCAGGTATCCACATACCCTCCTTAGCGTTCACTGCGGGCAAAAATTGCAAGCCACCTATAAAAATTAGAATAAAAAATAATACCTTAGCCATTCTTTTGCTTTCAAACATATACTTACTTTGATTTACGGAAATAAATGTACAATTTTGCGGCAAAAGTCTGTAGTTATTGTTATATTAGCCGTTTATTACGGAATTTCTTTTTCTGGATTATGAAAAAATATCTGCTACTAGTAGTTTTATCAATATTGTCGCAACTGCCAGCTGTAACAGCGCAGACCTTATTTACCGCACCTGACACTGTCTGTGTAAGGCAGCCGGTAAAACTGAACAGCACTATTTTTGATGCTGCTTCATATTACTGGGGCTTCTGCTCGGGTGCTATTACCAGTGCGCCGTCAGGCACAAACATGGGTAATGGTTTCGGGTTTCATACACCTGCGAATATTGAAATAATGCAAGACAGAAATGGCTTGTATTACGGCTTTGTGGTGAATGCCGGCACTGACGAATTCTTGCGTCTGAACTATGGTAACAGCCTGAACAACACGCCTACAGTAACCAATTTCGGCAATCTTACAAATGGCTTACCGCACCACCCTACTTCATTGTACATTGCTTACGACACGATTGCTACCAAATGGTTTGTATTCGTATCAGGTGGTTACACTGCATCTGAATCAACTCTTGGTCGTATAGATTTTGGGCCTACTTTAGGCAACCCAACACCCAATATCGCTAATTTCGGTAACGTAGGTGGTTTATTAAATGGTCCTAAGGGCTTGTTTGTTGGTAAAGATGCAGATCTTAACTGGTATGGCTACCTCATAAATCGCAATAGTAATGAGTTAATACGTTTAGATTTCACTTTCAATATTTCTAATACTCCTTCAGCTGTAAATTACAACAACGTAGGTGGTGTATTGAACTTTCCAACAGATATGGCTGCTGTTATTGACAACGGACAGTACTACTTCTTTGTCACTAACCGTGGTAATAACTCAGTTGCACGCCTAGATATGGGCGCAACGCTTCACCCGGCTGTAGGAACTCCTGCAGGTACTAATCTTGGTGATTTCTTATTCAGAATATTGGTTCCATCTTCTATTAGCCTTACAAGAGACTGCGGAAGTATCTATGCATACATTACCGATAGTACTACAAGCCAATTGATATCTATACAGATGCCTACAGCTGTAGGACCATACAATGCAGTTGACTATAGTGTAGTTGGCGGTATGAACTTCCCATCTGGAATATCTAGTATTCTTCGCGACAAGGATGACCTTTATGCATTCGTTACAAACGTAAACGACAGCACATTGACAAAGCTGACGATCACTCAGTGTACAAATGCATCAATACCCTCATTCTCAGAAGTAACTCCTCCTGTTTATTCTTACGATTTACCTGGCACTTACAATATCTATTATGTAATCAATCAGGGTCAACCAAATATGCAAGTGGAGTGCAAGGAAATTGTTGTTCTTCCAATTCCTAATATCTTCATTAATCTGAATCCTAGAATTTGTAAAGGTGATTCTATTAAGCTCTATGCTATCTCTAATTATGCTGACTCATTGTTATGGTCTCCTATTTATCATATAGATACAGCTTACAATCATACAGACACAGTTGTAGCATGGCCCGATTATAGTACTGTATATAATGTAAAACTATTCTACCCTGATGGTTGTATTGTTGATACATCAATCAATGTTAGCGTCGTTAAGGTTACAGCAGATGCCGGTCCTGATCGCACTATACTTGATGGAAGTTCAAGTGTCTTAGGAGGTCCTAATATGTCACTTGATGGTGCATTTACTTACCACTGGACTCCATATCAATTTATAGAAGATACCACCCTTCCTTTCCCAACTGTTAACCCTCCTTACGACTTCACCTATGCGGTAGAAGTTACAGAGCATGCTTCAGGTTTAGGATGCCAGGCAAGAGATACAGTTACACTACATGTAAACTGCGGTGATTTCTATTTACCAAATGCGTTTGCACCAGGTAGCTCTAATCCGGGTTCTAACAGATTTGGTATTTTGAATCAGGAAATTTCTCAACTTAATTACTTCCGTATATATGATCGTTGGGGAGTATTGGTTTTCGAAACAAAGAATCCTGCACAGTATTGGGATGGCACTTATAATGGCACCCCTAGCCCTGTAGGCGTATATGTTTGGGAGGCAGACGGTTTCTGCACAAGTGGCAAAACAGTTAAAAAGAAAGGTAACGTGAGTCTATTGCGTTAAACTTTTTTAAAATACCAGATTTATGCCTGCATATCTTTTTCAGATAGAATTGCCAGTTTTCACAATGGAAATGATGACGATTGTACCTGAGCACCGATTACATATCAATAAGCTGTTTGCAGAGGGGAAAATGCTTTCTTACAGCCTTTCAATAAACAGAGATATGATATGGTGTGTGATTAATGCAGAAGAGGAACAAGAAGCAATGGAGCAAGTAATAGCATTTCCACTTTACACTCACTTTGTTGATGTTACCTGCACTCAGTTAATGTTTCATAATACATTACCTGCAAGTTTGCCGGGGATATTTTTAAACTAATAGAAAACGTCGTTGTGTGAGCAACGACGTTTTCTATTAATGATACAACCATTTTGGTAGTATACAAAGGGCTAAAATGAACCTGATAAAATCAATGCTAAGACAAAATGCTCATTAGACTATATGCAGCTATCAATGGGCTTTGTTTTTTAGACAATTCATAGCCTCTTCTCCCCATTTCAAATAAGGTATCATCACTTGCAGACATTAACCTAATTAATGATGCTTTAAGACTGTCTCTGTCTCCGCTTCTGAATATGTGACCATTATAATTGTTGATTACTAAACCATCTGCTGCACCTACATTATCGGAACAAACAATAGGCATACCTAGCATTGCAAACTCATGAATAACAACGCCCCAGGGCTCTTTCACACTCGGCAAACAAAATGCCCCCCAATTCTTACTCCCCTGAGCTAATTCCTGACCACTCATAAATCCTTTTACATGAATAAATGATTCCTTTGAGGAGACCTCATCACCTGAGCCCACTAGCGTCAGCTCCCAATCACTATTAAGTTCCTTTTTAGCTGCTACAAATGCATCAATCAAAATATCTATACCTTTTGTTTTTGCAAAACGACCTGCATAAACCAGATTATGAGGGTAATATCTTCTTTTTGCGTCTGAATGATCTTGATAGGGTCCTTCAAATACAGCGGTATCAGCTGTGAGAAGGTTCCCTATTATTTTATTGTTTGCATAGCCCATTCTTCTTGCAAACTCATATTGACGTTGACCGGGCACCCAAAAATAATCGAAATATTTTCTGTAAAGCTGCTGCCCTAAAAATGCACTTATTTTCTGCTTATTATTATCTTCCCATTGTGCATCACTTCCGGTAACAATTTTTACTTTACCTCTAAAGTGAAGGACAGCATCAAGATATAACCTGTCCATCCTTCCAGATATATACATTATGGTGGGATTTCGCTGTTCAATAAACTTAATTATTGATTGCTTATCAAATGTAGAACGTTTATGAAAAGTAATACCAGGTTCATCAGTCGGAATAAATGGCGTACGCTTATTTTCATCCCAGCAAACGCAATCAATTTTTTGATCAAAATGCTGCACGAGTGCCCTCATAACCGAGATAGCATAAGGCATAACTTCTGAATATAAGTAAATTATATTTTTCAATTCCTGCTTAAAATTTAGTTGAATTATTGATTTTATATCTTAGCCATCTCCGCATATACTTCTGCATATTGCTGTGCTATTACTTCATGTTTATACGGAACAATATTTTCATATCCCAACATTACAAACCTATCATACAAAACTCTGTTATTAATTAACTGATCAATAGCCGCACTAATTTCTTCAGGCTTATTTGGGTCTACCAATATTGCAGCATCCTTAGCTACCTCCTTCATTGCTCCAATATTACTTGTAATTACCGGGCGACCAACAGATTGAGCTTCTATTATAGGCATACCAAACCCTTCATAAAATGATGCCATAAACATGATGTCGCAAGCCTTATATCTTGTATAAACCTCTTCATCTGAAAGCTTATTGTAAAGGCAATAAGATATTTTATAAGCTTTCATTTTTTCAAGTTCATCCTCTGATGGCCACCCTATTATGTCTAAATGTACATTTTTGCCTTTTGACGCCTCTATAAGTCCAATCAGATTTTTATGTTTACCCGTACCCATCATAAGTATTCTGGGGCATTCACTTAAACCGTCTTTGGGTGAACATTCAAATACTGGTTTTACCGGGTCATAAATCAGCCTGATCCGGTCTTCAGGAAACTGAAAATATTCAATTAGCTTATTCTTTGTAAACTCAGAAACCACGGTTACTATAGTAACATATTTTAAAGGCAAACTAAACCAAAACCATTTATAGATTAAGTGTTGGAGTTTACCTCTTTTTTTCAAAGTATCGTAATGACCAAGATCATGAATGGTGAGGATTACTTTACTTCCTCTTAACCCTAAAGCAAGAAAATTTACATCTCCGGTAATATGATTAATATTACTTGCATGCTTTCCTGCTTCAATAATATTTTTAAATCTCGAGAACTGTGCATCGCAATAAAACTCTTTGATATCTACTTTACTTATCAGACAATTTTTAACTAACCGGAATATTCCTTCAATAGATACTCCTGTTTTTCTTGGCTCCCGATAAAAGTAAGTAACTGACAACATAAACTGAGAATATTTTAATCTGATTGCTTTCACGGCAAAACCCAATACCAACAAGTAATTCCATCTTAACCGTTCAGAGGCTAAAGATAGAAAATAATTCTACCTGACATCATTATTCAATGATACGGTAAGGTTAAAACAATATTGATTCTACTATAGATAAGATACAAATAGGGAAACTACAGCTCAAAATCCAGGTTCTCAGGAATGCGCTTAACTGAAGTGTCACAAATTACCTCTGTAGCCACAATTGTTGAAGGACCTACTACTTCAAATTGTATATCATCGAACCATACAAGCCCAGGGCCGTGGAGTAACCCACCGAAAGTAATCT
>CANGMZ010000077.1 GCA_947454715.1 Chitinophagaceae bacterium | reverse complement strand
CCTGTATGTATTAATCTGTATTGAATGTCTTTGCCGTTTTTTTGTTGTGCTTCAATAGCATCTATGATTGGTGCTATTTTCATGAAGTTTGGCCTTGCGCCGGCTATAATATCTATTAGCATAAGTATGTTTTTATATAAGGCAGTTTCTAATTAAATGGTTACCCATTGTCTGGTTATCATACTTTCTATTGCAGCGAAGCTGGCAAGAGTCGTATTTACTGTGTCTTCAAATGGTACCAATGCTGCGCCGCCATTCTTGACCCTGTCAACCAGTAATTTGAACTGTGCGGCATGTCCTTTATCAATGGTTGTTTTCATTTTGGAAAAGCCATTAAATCCAAAACCTTCAGTTACTCTGAAATTATCTGTAATTAATGTACGGTCTTGTGCATATATTTCTATGCGCTCCTTTGAGTATGATTTAGAGCCATTAGAGAAATAATTGATTACACCCGTGCTGCCATTTTCGTATTCCAGCAGTATAGATGCATTGTCTGTATTGGCTTGTGGGTTTATGCCCATTGCGTTCATACATACAGACTTTATTTTACTCCCTGTAAGGAAGGTAATCAGGTCCATATAGTGGCATGCTTCACCTACAATACGCCCTCCGCCTACTTTCATATCATGTACCCAAACGCTGGCAGGTATATGACCGGCATTCATTGTGGCAATTACATTCATCGGTACATTACCAACTAATTGTTTCGCTTTTTGAATATGTGGAGAGAAGCGGCGGTTGAACCCAACAGTTAATGTTTTGTCGCCTTTATATGCCTTGATTACACTGTCTAATTCTTCTTTGCTGAGTGCCAGTGGTTTTTCAACAAATACATGTTTACCTGCTTCCAGCGCTTCTCTAACCATTTTAGCATGCTCGTTGTGACGAGTGGTAATGATTACCAGGTCTATTGCCGGGTCATTGATGATGCTGCTGTAGTCTGTTGTACTCTTGCCAATTTTATGTTTCTTGGCCAGTGTTGTGCCTGTAAGGCCTGCTGCACTGGCTATAGAGTAGAGTGGAGCATTGATTTCGCTAAGGATAGGTAGCATGGTCATACTGGTAAAATTACCTGCACCTATTATGCCAATACCACCTCTGCCTGCTTCAAATTTACCATCTGTTATGGTTACAGATACAGCACTACTGCTATTCTCAGGGTACTCTAAGATAGATGCTATCGAATCCTGTGAACTTATTTTTGAATAGATATCATCAAAATTATCCAGTTTTACACGCTCTGTAATTAAGCCTTCAACATCAAGTTTTTTAGTTGATATTGCCTGTAGTATTGCCTGGAAATTTCTTTTCTCGGTCCATCTTACAAATGGTAGCGGATAGTCAATTCCTTCTTTTTCATAACGGTCGTCATATCTGCCCGGTCCGTAAGAACAAGATACCTGAAAGGTTAATTCTTTTTCATAAAAATCAGCACGGCTAATATTCAGACCAATGACGCCAACCAAAATAATACGTCCGCGTTTGCGGCTCATTTTTGCTGCCTGAGCTATGATCTCATCTGTTTTGGCACTCGCAGTAATGATTACACCATCTGCGCCTAATCCGTCTGTTATTGAGTTTACATACTTTACCGGATCTACACCTTCTCTTGGATTTATAGCTATTACACCTTTTTCTTTGGCTATAGCTACTTTTTTAGGGTCCAGATCTATACCTATCACACGGCAACCGTTAGCTACAAGCAACTCTGCAGTTATCAGCCCTATCAGGCCTAATCCTACTACAACTATGGTCTCGCCAAGTTGCGGATTACACAATCTGATACCTTGCAAACCAATTGAGCCAATTACAGTAAATGCAGCTTCTTCATCGCTTACATTATCAGGAATGTTCGCAACCAGATTTTTAGGTATACATACGAATTCAGCATGTGGACCGTTAGAGGCAACTCTGTCGCCGGTTTTAAATTCACTTACTCCTTCTCCTACAGCTATAACCTTGCCAACATTACAATAGCCCAACGGCAGTGGTTGTCCCAGTTTATTGAATACTGCATTTATGGTTGGTTTCAGCCCATCGGTTTTTATCTTGGCGAGGACCTCTTTTACTCTGTCAGGTTGTTGTCTGGCTTTCTGAAGCATATTAGCCCTGCCAAACTCTACCAACATACGCTCAGTACCCAATGATACGAGTGTTCTGGTGGTTTGTATCAATACGCATCCTTTTCTTACTGCCGGTGCAGGCACCTCTTCCAGCACTGTTGCACCTGTTTTAAATGACTGTATGATCTGTTTCAATATACTTTATTATTGAGTGTTGATGCCTAAATTAGCTATTATTACTTTTTTAGGACATCCGTGGTTTAATACCACAATCTGTTAACAATGTTTTCGGAGTGCAAAGGTAATTATTATCCGCACCTTTAATACTGTGTTCTCATTATCCAATTCTTAATATTGGTATTATTGCCTATGTTTATCAGTATGCTCATTGTTATTTATTTTTCTATTGTTTTACATCCAATTTGTCGATTATGTTGATATGGAATGAATATGTTATGAGAATTAGAGCATATTCGTGCAAACAAGTATTTTGTCAGTTAATAGTAGTTTCTATTTTATTATAATAATGTTAGTTATGTATTTTGTAAATTTTTACTATCTAAAAATAGTAAAACAAATGAAAGATATCCAATTCTGTTGTCCTTATTTTATGAATATGAATCATTTCTTACCATTATTACATTGATAAGACGGTCATAAACGGCATCAATACCTTTTTTACCTAATTTTACTTTTAGTATGAAAACATTTTTTGAGCACTTTGGTAAGATTTTCCTGATGGTGAAAGGTGGATTTACCAGGCCCGAAAATCTAAGAGTTTATTGGTTAGAGTTTATGGAACAGTGTAATGACATTGGTATCCGGTCACTCCCCATTGTTATTATCATATCCTTATTTATAGGTATGGTAATGACTGTACAGTTTTCATATCAGTTAGTTAGTCCATTTGTTCCCAAATCTATCATCGGAACGCTCGTTCGTGATTCTGCAATTCTGGAGTTCTCGCCTACAGTAACTTGTATCGTTCTGGCAGGGGTTGTTGGTTCTAAGATTGCCTCTGAATTGGGTAATATGCGTGTAAGTGAGCAGATAGATGCACTGGAGATAATGGGCATTAATACCAAATCATATTTGATTATTCCTAAAATACTGGCGGGTATTATAGTTGTACCTTGTCTTATTATAGCCGCTATTGCAATCAGTATCACCGGTGGATATCTTGCCGGTCTATTTTCTAATATTCTGACTAAACAACAGTTTTTAATGGGGCTTACCAATGGTTTTGTTCCATATAATCTTTTCTTTGCAATGGTTAAGTCATTTACTTTTTCATTGATTATCACCATAATCCCTTCTTATTATGGTTATTATGTGGAGGGTGGTGCGTTGGAAATTGGTAGAGCTTCAACTACCGCTGTAGTAGTGAGTTGTATACTTATTTTGTGTGCAGATTACGGATTGACAATTTTACTACTCTAAATAATTTATTCACATCAAATATCCTTTATAACTTTTTGTGCCTTCTGTGTTTAGGTGCAAAAACGCGTTTTTTTGTGCATATCTCTTTTTGTTATTTTGCTATTTGCCATGCATTTTTGTGATATAATCATCATTTTTCCCGTGCCTGACGATTTGTGTAATGAAGTGTGTTTTCTCTGATATTAGCGATAATGAAATATTAAGCTTCTTTTCAGAAATACCACAAATGGGTGAAAGTGGGTGTTTTAGGGTCTTTTTAAATTGCATAAATAAATGATTATCAATTATTAATAGCATTTTACACTGTAGCTTATTTTTTATCTGGGGTAGTAGTTTGGCCAACAAATTGGCGATTCTTAAAAAACAGTGTACACATTCTTAAACCTTAGTACATTTGCATTCTCATGTCTGACGCAATACAGCACGAATGTGGTTTGGCTTACATACGCCTTCTTAAACCACTCTCTCATTATCACGTAAAATACGGCACTGCGGTGTATGGGCTCAACAAGCTATACCTGCTTATGGAAAAACAACATAACCGTGGACAAGACGGTGCAGGGATAGCCAGTGTAAAGCTCAATGTAGCGGCTGGTCATCAGAACATGTACCGACTCCGTGTCAGCGGGCAACAAGCCATCGGTAAGATCTTTCAGAATATTAATGAAGAGGTGGCTGAGTTGGAGAAAATGTATCCGAATATCTTGCAGCATCCCGGTTTCATGAAGGGGTATATGAGGTTTGCAGGTGAAATTTTACTTGGGCATTTGCGTTACGGTACTCAGGGAAAGAACAACATAGAGTTTTGTCACCCGTTCATAAAGCCGGATATCAATCCTACCCGTAATCTGGCAATGGCAGGTAATTTTAATCTGGTAAACACAGATGAGTTATTCTCCATGTTGACACAGCACCCTACAGGTACTATGCGCGAGAGCGATCTGGGGGCAATGATAGAGACCATTCATTATTATTTGTGTCTGGCAGACGATACAAATCCGGAAAAATTAAATATAGATGGCATACTGAAGCAAGCAACTACTCATTTCGATGGTGGTTATGTATTTAGTGGCCTGATAGGTAATGGTGACAGTTTTGTAATGCGAGACCCTAATGGCATCAGACCTTGCTATTATTACGCTTGCGATGAGGTAATTGTTGCCGCATCTGAGCGGGCAGCTATAATGACTGCGTTCAATGTAACAAAGGAGCAAGTTATTAAGTTACAACCGGGGCATGCTATTATTATTTCTGCTGATGGTACATTCAAAGATGTAGAGATTCTGGCACCTCGCCAGTTGACCGCATGTAGCTTTGAGCGTATCTATTTCAGTAGAGGTAGTGATCCGGAAATATATCGTGAGCGCATGCAGTTGGGGCGTAATCTGGCAGAAACGGTATTGAAATCACTTGATTACCATTTGAAACACACAATTGTTTCATTTATACCTAATACAGCAGAGACTGCTTTCTATGGGTTAATAAAGGGACTTGAAGATTACCTCAAAGACATTACACTCAAAAGGATTTATGCCCGTAAGGACACGATTACTGAGGAGGAGATGAAGGAGCTGGTATATCGTAGGGTGCGTATTGAGAAAATAGCTATTAAAGATGCCAAGCTTCGTACATTTATAACCGAAGACGCTTCCCGCAATGAAATGGTACAGCACGTTTATGATATAACGTATGGCACTGTGGAGCGTGGTGTTGATACATTAGTTGTTATCGATGACTCTATTGTGAGAGGTACTACCCTCAAAGAAAGTATCATTAAGATGCTTGATCGTCTTGGCCCAAAACGAATTATAGTTGTGTCCTCTGCTCCTCAAATCCGCTACCCCGATTGTTACGGTATAGATATGAGCCGCATGGGCGACTTTATAGCATTTCAAGCAGCAGTAGGGTTGTTGGCTGACAGAGGTATGGAAAACGTTCTGACAGATACTTACAACTTATGTAAAGAAGCAGAGAAAAATGGCACCTTGAAAGAGGAAAACTATGTCAAAGCTATCTATGAGCCATTTACAGCGGAAGAAATTAGCGATAAAATAGCTAAAATGCTTCGCCATGAAGACGTGCATACAGAGGTTGATGTAATTTATCAGTCTTTGGAAGGTTTATATAATGCCTGCCCTAATGATCGTGGGGATTGGTATTTTACAGGGAACTATCCTACAAAGGGTGGTAACAGGGTAGCTAATCGCGCTTTCATCAACTACATGGAGCAAAAAGAAGGCAGAGGTTATTAGAGAAAAAAATAACACAAAAACATTTTGTTAAAAATCACAGTCAATGAATCAGTTTGTAAATAAAATAAAAAACTATATTGATCAAAAGTATTTGATTAAGAATGTTGACAACAAACACTGGCAATTGGTTGATAATTTTCATGACAAAGTAAGTATTGTATTAAAACAGGATGAATTATTTGATTGCAAAAGGTATTATCCTGCAATTGATTTGGATAAACTGAAGAAGGATTCACCAGAAGAATATAAATTTCTTGAAAATAAGTTTACACGTTATATATACAAGATTAACAATTGCCTTTTAGATCCTGATTATAACTGGGTAATTTTAGGGCCAAAGAAGATATTCCGTTTTTCATATCCACTTATTGAGGATCCATGGGATGCGGTAAAACCCAGACCCTCAGTTATTAGAGGAATATTTAAAAGCAAGCCTATAGACTTGGAAAAAGCTATTCTGGTAAAATATGCATGGACAAATTATTATCATTTTATTGTTGATACACTTGCTCAGATATACTTGTGCGACGATAATGGTATCTCTTCTGATATTCCTGTTCTTGTACCCCATAATTTCAAAAAGCATGCCTATGTTTCCACGTTTCTTTCCATTTTTCCACTAAAAAGAAAAATAATTGTTCAGGAGAAAGGGCAATATATCAGGGTGAAGGAACTTTATACTGCCAAGGAAATTTTCTGTAATAATTATGTCGATCAAATTAAAGCACAGGTAATAAACAAGGATATTACGGCAGATATATTAGACGTGCCAAGTCCTGAATTATTATTTATCACTAGAAAAAAAGGAACCAGAAGGTCTTTATCTAATATTGATGTCGTTGAACAATTAGCTCGAGAAAATGGTTTCTCCGTTATTGATCCGGGAGACTATTCATGGATAGAACAAGTGAAATTATTTTCCGCAGCCAAGAGAATAATCGGAGTTCATGGTGCGGGACTTACAAATATTATTTTTTGCAAGTCACATAACGTCAAAATCTTAGAAATTCTCCCCGGAAAAGGACTAAATCCGGAGCACTATGAAAATATTGCAAAAAAGCTGAATTACGGTTACATATCAATAAAAGGGAATGGATTGGATGCGTCAGGGCAATTTAGTATCGATATTGATCTATTGAAAGATAACATCAAGCAACTTATAGTTGCTTGATGATTTGTAAGTAATTGGTGTTTTGGCCGTTACTTATTTTAGCCACATACACGCCAACAGGATAAGAACATAAATCA
Organism: Chitinophagaceae bacterium; assembly: GCA_947454715.1. Classification (GTDB taxonomy): domain Bacteria; phylum Bacteroidota; class Bacteroidia; order Chitinophagales; family Chitinophagaceae; genus Flavipsychrobacter. The sequence continues at coordinate 7,897 of CANGMZ010000077.1, read as the reverse complement.
ATTATTCGCTCATTAAAACTTCTGCAGATTTGTTTTGATTGCATGTCAAATACTTCCACGTGAAAGTTCTGCCAGTCTGAAGGAATATCCAGATTTACAATTCCGGTTGTTGTTGGGTTAGGGTATGCTTTTATTTCTACTGTTTTGTTTACTGATGATACGCCTGTAGTTAGCACCCTTGCCATATCTCTGTAGCGAATTGTAGCAATCGTTTCTGTTCCACCGGTTACATTAGTTGTTACCCATAATATAGGATAGTGTTCGCCATTCGCTAACCACTTGTATTCTACTGTATTGCGAGGTACACCTATTGGTCCTAGGCCAAAGTTTACAGTATCTATTTCGTGTATTTCAGAGCGTATTCTCAGGCAGTTTACAGGTGTTGTGAAATATGGAGTGACTATTGTGCCCCATCCATCAACACGACTTTTTCTATATCCTTTTTGTTTAAGTGACGCAGTGCCACTGAGGCCAATGTTCAGTTCATAGTCAGCACTGTCGTTATTCTGATAGTTGAGTGGGAAAAAATACCAAACGTCGTCGGTGGTATAGTTAAATGGGGTAGCAATACCGGCAATCTTTGCGCCAAATGCACTAGCTACATACCTGCTCGGGCTGGTTTTCTTTTCAAAGAATGTATAGAGTTGATTGATAGAAACAGGTAGTAATGCGCCTACTCCCGGAAGTGAGTCTGCAACCTTATAGCCATAAGCACTAAAAGAGATAAGCGCATAAGTAAGGCTTACAGATAATGCAGTTTTATATGTATCTACTGCCTGTGCAACGGGCGTTAGGGTACTGTAATTCCAGGTAAAGTTGGCACCGCTGTCGCCTAAGTTTATGGTGCTACCGATGGGCGATGTAGTACTGTAACGCAATGTATCTCCGGATACAGGCATATCACTGGCAGTGACTGTCATTTGAGCATAAGAGGCACTTGTTATCAGTGCAGTAAATATTAATAATAAAAACTTTTTCATTGTACGATGTGTTTACTCAAATATACTCTTTCTCATTTATATGCAATAATATTTTGCTCCGTATTGAAGATAAATAGAAAGAAGGCATTGTTAATGTAGTTACAGGCATGCCTGAGCACTGAAATAGAAGATTGAATATGTGTTATCTTTGCGACGTTTAAAAATATAAAATTGTCAGTAATCAAGCCTTTTTTGAGATTGAGCGGATTGGAGCCGTTGATCGTTCGTCCGGAGACAAACTTTGTGAATGTAGGAGAGCGCACCAATGTAACCGGTTCTAAGAAATTTGCTCGTCTCATCCGTGAAAATAAATATGAAGAAGCGTTGTCTGTTGCGCGCCAGCAGGTAGAAAGCGGTGCCCAGATTCTCGATGTGAACATGGACGATGCCCTGCTCGATGGGGTTATGGCTATGACTACATTTATCAATCTGTTGCAGGCAGAACCTGATATCGCTAAAATACCGGTAATGCTGGATTCCTCGAAGTTTACCATCATTGAAGCCGGATTAAAATGTATACAGGGTAAATGTATTGTCAACTCTATCTCCCTGAAAGAAGGCGAAGAGAAATTTATTGAGCAAGCAGAAATTTGTCTGAGTTATGGTGCCGCGGTCATTGTAATGGCTTTTGATGAAACCGGACAGGCAGACACACTACAGAAGAAAGTAGATATATCTCAACGAGCTTATAAAATACTAACAGAAAAGGTCGGCTTCCATCCTCAGGATATCATTTTCGATCCCAACATTTTTGCCATAGCTACCGGTATAGAAGAGCATAATAACTATGGTGTAGACTTTATAGAAGCTACACGTATTATAAAGCAACGTATGCCGCTTACTCGTGTAAGTGGTGGCGTGAGTAATATCTCATTCTCTTTCAGAGGCAATGAAACCATGAGGGAAGCCATGCATAGCGTGTTCCTCTACCATGCTATAAAGGCAGGTATGGATATGGGAATAGTAAATGCCGGGCAACTTGTTGTATATGATGAGATAGAGCCTAAGCTTAGAGAATTATGTGAGGATGTAATATTGAATCGCAACCCCGATGCAACAGAACGACTGGTAGCTTTTGCAGAGACTGTAAAGGCTAAAGATAAAGAAGAGAAGAAGGATGATATTTGGCGCAGCACATCAGTAGAAGAAAGACTCAAACATGCCTTGGTAAACGGCATCACTGATTACATTGATGCAGATACTGAAGAGGCCAGAGTAAAATACCCTAAGCCGCTTGATGTGATAGAAGGGCCATTGATGGATGGTATGAATGTGGTGGGTGATTTGTTTGGTAGTGGAAAGATGTTCCTGCCGCAGGTAGTGAAGAGTGCCCGAGTGATGAAGAAAAGCGTGGCCTACCTTTTCCCGTTCATTGAGGCGGAAAAAGAAGAACGCAGACTGGCGCACATAGCAGCAGGTACTGTGAATGAGGAGAGTGCAGGTGCAGCCAAAATACTTATGGCAACGGTAAAGGGTGATGTCCATGATATAGGGAAGAATATTGTTGGCGTGGTGCTAGGTTGCAATGGGTATGATATTATTGACTTGGGTGTAATGGTGCCGGCAGATAAGATATTAGATACTGCTCAGCGTGAACAGGTAGATATTATTGGTCTGAGTGGTTTGATTACGCCTTCGCTAGATGAGATGGTGCATGTGGCAAGAGAAATGAAACGCAGAGGTATGACGCAGCCATTAATGATAGGTGGCGCTACAACCAGCAGAATGCATACTGCCGTTAAGATTGCGCCGCAGTATGACAATGGTGTTGTCTATGTGCTTGATGCCAGCCGCAGCGTAACAGTAGCCGGTAATTTACTGAACAAAGAACAGAAAGGACAATTTCTGGATGGCATACATGCAGAATACGATAAACTCAGAGATGATTTTGCTAATAAGAAATCAGCTAAACAATATATAACGCTTAGTGAAGCTCAGGCAAATCCTGTGAATATAACTTGGGATGGTTATGTACCTCCAAAGCCGCAACATTTGGGAGTACAGGTATATCCGGCTTATGACCTGAATGAAATAAGAGATTATATTGATTGGGGGCCATTTTTTATTGCATGGGAGATGAAGGGTAAATTCCCGGATATACTCTCTGATGCTAATTTTGGTGCTGAAGCGACTAAATTATATCAGGAAGCAAATCTGATGCTTGATAAGATTATTAGTGAGCAATGGTTGACTGCAAAAGGGGTAACCGGCTTCTGGCAGGCAGATAAGGTAGCACCCGACACTATTGTTATCAAGAATGAAGCAGGTGGTGAATTGGCTACATTAGAGATGTTACGTCAACAAATAAAGAAAGCCGCAGATCAGCCGAGTTTGTCTTTGGCGGACTTTATAAAGCCAGTAAATGTAAATGCAGATCAGCCCGATTATATGGGGGCTTTTGCGGTAAGTATACATGGCATAGAGCCTCACTTACAAGCATTTATGGATGATCACGATGATTTTCATAAAATATTATTGCAGGCATTGGCAGATAGATTGGCAGAGGCATTTGCAGAAGTGCTGCATAAGAAGGTAAGAACAGAAACATGGGGTTATGCCGCTGATGAACAAATTGCACTTCGTGATCTGGTACATGAAGAATATCAGGGAATAAGACCGGCTCCGGGTTATCCTGCTTGTCCGGACCATACTGAAAAGCTGAAATTATTTGAGCTGTTGAGTGCAACTGGCAATGCCGGAATCACATTAACCGAATCATTGGCAATGTATCCTGCAGCTTCGGTTTGTGGTTGGTATTTTAGTCACCCTCAGAGCAGTTATTTCGGTATCAATAAGATTATGCAGGATCAACTTGAAGACTATGCACACCGTAAGGGTATGAGCATAGACGAAGTAAGTAAATGGCTTTCTCCGATATTGGAGTAAAGAATATTATTCAATAAATAACAAATAAGGTGGAACAAAATAATGGAGGGACACAACCCCAAGCGATACAGAATCAAAATCAGCAGCCTAAGGTAGTGCGTATGCTGGCAAGTCTTGTGTCTTATATATGCCATCCGGTGTTTATGCCGTTGATTATGGCATATACACTGACATTACTGGCACCTAATAGTTTTGCCGGTATTACGTCGAAGCAAATAGGTATACTGTTGATTAATGTAGCGATGACAGCTGTGTTCTTTCCGCTGTTCAGTATACTGCTTATGAAGCCATTGGGCTTTATTACGAGTTTCCACATGCCTACAGCCAAGGAAAGAACTATCCCCCTTATGGTGACCATGATTTTCTATTTTTGGATCAGTCATGTATTTGATAGTATGACGGTAATTTCCGTTCCGCTTATTTTCAAAGTACTCATGTTGGGTAATTTCTGGGGAATTATAGTACTATTCATCATCAATATTTTTACCAAAATCAGCATGCATACTGCAGCTGCCGGAGGTATGCTAGGTGTCATCATTGTGTTGATGATCAGTAGCCCTGTGAATATGTTGTATCCATTCTTCGGGGCATTGGTGATAGCAGGTATTATAGGTACTGCAAGATTATTGCTCGGTGCTCACCAAAAAGGTGATGTATGGTTGGGTTATGTAGTAGGTATTGCTGTGCAGGTAGGGGCATACTATTACATGAAATAGATATTGGTTAAAACGCATAGATATGATAGATCAGGTAATATCTACATGGCAAATCCATAACCGGATTAATCTTTATTTACTGGATGCTTTGGATGAAGCTCATCTCAGTGATGTATCTGCATCGAAAGGGCGCACTGTAGGTGAACAATTAGCGCACATACATAATGTGCGGCTGATGTGGTTAAAGGCTTCTGCACCTGAGCTTTTAGTGGGTATTGATAAAGTGGAGAAGGGGCAGCAGATAACAAAAGAAACACTTGCTGTAGCATTAGAGAAAAGTAGTAATGCCATTGAGCAGATGTTGACAGTTGGTTTTGCTCAGAATAAGATTAAAGGCATGAAGCCTTACCCAATGACCTTTCTTGGGTATATGATTGCTCATGAATCGCATCACCGAGGGCAAATTATGATGTCCTTAAAACAAGCAGGACATCCAGTTGATAAGAAAGTTCAATTTGGTTTGTGGGAGTGGGGAACTAGGTAGTTTTGCCGTTTTTATTTGAAATGCCTTGCGGAAATTATGGATTGATTATCGCATATAAATAAAGCCGTTCTGCTGGGCAGAACGGCTTTATTTATATCATTTTTGTTTGTTTTACTATGACTCAGGGTAGAGGATAGATACAAACTGGTTATTACCTGTAAACAGTTTTTTCGCAGTTTCCTGTATATCTGCGGGAGTTAATTTGTCGAGATAAGTTTCATAATTAAATACTCTGTCTTTATCTCTTCCCCAGAAGATAGAGCCTGTCATTTTCTCTAACCAATATTTATTCTCTTTTATCTCTGTTTTATACTTTTCGCGCCATTGGCTCTTTACCTTGTCTAAGTCTTTCGCGTCAGGGCCTTTGTCTTTAAGGTTCTGAATTTCTGCATTTGCTGCAGCTATCAGTTTGTCTACGTTTTCAGGTCCGCAAGGTAAAGCTAACTGAATACTGTAACGCTCATAAGGTTCTTTAGCAAGGCTGCCGTTAAAGCCACCGCCATATATAGCACCCATTTTTTCGCGTAGTTCTTCAATAACCTTTATATTCAGGATTTCAGATACGGCTTTAGTTTTCAAAGCGAGGTCTTCAGAGTATGGAATTTCGCCTGTAAATATTTCCATAATCAGGCTTTTCTTTTCTTTACCCTTGTACACTTTTACTTCCTTGTTGCCTTTTATTGGGCGTACGCCATTGTCTTTGAAAGTAACAATCTTGTTTTTTGACGGTATGCTACCCAGGTATGTTTCCAGAAGAGGTAAAGCTGTTTCCGATTTTACATTACCTACAATAAAGAAGTGATAGCCATCAGCACTACCAAATTCATCTTTATAGATTTGTATTGCTCTGTCCAAGTTAATTTTATCGAAGTCTGCTTTCTTAGGTATTGCCATACGAGCTAATGGATTGTTGTCGTAGAGTACCTTAACAACAGTATCAGCAAATGCAGCCTGAGGATTGCCCATAATGAACTGCAGCATTGAATTGCTCTTGTCTTTATATGCATTAAACAGGCCTTCATCTTTACGAGGCTGCATGATTTGCAAATAAGTAAGTTGGAGCATGCTTTCAAAATCCTTTACAGTGCTGCTGCAATTGATTTCGTCATTTATTTCACTAATAACCATTGATGCTTCAATTTTCTTACCTGCCAATACTTTTTCGATATCGGTAGGGTTAAGGTTGCCGTATCCCATAGCGTCCATAATGTCAGTAGCGAACTTTACGTTGCTCTTATCTTCAACACCATAGTTATTGGAGCCACCTTTCTTGATGCCGTTCATGATGATCTCATCACTCTTGAATTCTGTAGGTTTGATGGTTACTTTTATACCATTGCTCAAAGTGTAAGTAGTAGCACCGAAGCCGTCTTCTGTCTGTTGACTAACAACTTTACCCGGCGTTGGTTTAGTAGTCATCAATGAAGTGGCTACTGCTTTTTCCGTTGTTTTTTTGATTACTTGTTTGAAGCCTGCATCAGTCATAGCCAACAATTCTTTGTCTGTAGGCATTTTTACATCAGCTTTATCCGGTCCGGTAACCAATGTGAATGTGTTTTTGTTTGCCATCCACTTATTCGCAACAGCATTTACTTCCGCAACGGTAATACCCGGTAACATTGTTTTGTAATAGCTGTTCTCGTTGTTTATACCCGGGAATGCTTCTCCGTTAAGGAATGCGCGTAGGTATTCTTCCACATAATCACTGCTTTCTGTTGTGCTCTTTTCATTGAATGATTTCTCAATGTTGCTCATCATCGTTTTTCGAGCCAATTCCAATTCGCTGGCAGTAAAACCGAATTGCTTCACTTTTACAAGTTCGCCCGTTGCGGCTTTCATAGCTGCTGCTACATCGTTATTGCTCACAACCGTGTTGACCATGAAACTTTCGTAACCATGAATCATATCGTCAGTACCAACACCACCAAATGCGAATGGAGGAGTGCTGCTCTTAGTTAGCTCGCTGAAGCGACTGTTAATCATTTCTATTACCAAGTTGCGTGCAAGGCTATTGCGGTAGTCAGCAACAGTTTTGTCGGCAGTTTTTTTGGTATAAGGATACATGATCACCAATGAAGTGTTTGTAGCTTCCTTATCTGTTACCACCATAGCCTCCGGTGCTTTACGTGGAGTTACAGATACATAAGTGCGTGCTTTCTCATTAGCTGGGTTTTTGATACCGCCGAAGTGCTGCATAATCATCTTCTTTGCAGTAGCTACATCGATATCTCCAACTACTATTACTGCTTGCAAATCAGGGCGATACCAGTCGCGGTAGAAACTGCGTATAGCTTCATATTTAAAATGCTTCAGTATTTCATCTTTACCTATTGGCAGACGTTGCGCATAAAGAGAACCTTCTGCCATTTTAGGGAAGAATTTCTTCAGCATTCTGTCGTCTGCACCCTTGCCTAGGCGGCTTTCTTCTAATACTACGCCACGCTCTTCGTCTATATCTTTATCAGTAAGAAGTGCGTTGTGTGACCAGTCCTCAATGATTTGGAAGCCTTTTTCCAGATTGTCAGGCTTGTCTGTAGGTATAGGTAATATATATACTGTTTGGTCAAACGCTGTGTAGGCATTAAGGTCAGCACCAAATTGAACACCGATAGATTGGAGGTAGCTCACCAATTCGTTTTTCTGGAAGTTTTTTGTTCCATTAAAGTTCATGTGTTCCATGAAGTGAGCCAGGCCCAGTTGTTCATTGGTTTCAAGTATTGCACCTGCCTTTACTGCCAGGCGTAGCTCCACTTTATTAGCCGGTTTGTGATTGTTACGGATGTAGTAAGTCAATCCATTATCCAGTTTCCCGGTTACCACATCAGGATCTT